>JAYVMM010000897.1:0-2311 GCA_043758975.1 Planctomycetota bacterium
CTCCTATGGCGGTCAGGCCGCCGCCCAGGATCCGCAGGACTGGTGGCGCGCCGCACGCACCGGCATTAAGGAGATCCTGCGCCGCGCTGACTTGCGCCCGGAACAGATCCGCTGCATCGGCGTCACCGGCGAGAGCGATGGTATGGTCACCCTCGCCAAGGACGGCAAGGTCCTGCACCCCAGCACCATGGGCGCTGATCCCCGGGTCGAGGGGCAGATCGACCTGCTCAATCGCACGGTCGGCAGCCGCAACCTGCTCAACCTCGCGAGCGGCCCCGCGCACAATGGCGCCACGGCGGTCAAGCTGCTGTGGCTGCGCGAGACCGAGAAACGCGTCTGGCATGATCTCGGGGTGGTGCTAGCGCCCAAGGACTTCCTGCGCTACCGCCTGTGCGAGACCCTGGTCACCGACGCCTCGGACGCCGCCGCCACCCTGCTCTTCAACCCCAAGACGCGCGCGTGGTCGAAGCAGCTCATCACCCTGCTCGATTTCAACGCCAACTGGCTGCCGGCAATCCACAGCGGCCAGCTGATCGCCGGGCGGGTGACCAGCACTGCCGCGCGCGAGGCCGGACTTCAAGCCGGCACCCCGGTGGTCACCGGCGGCGGCCATGCCTCGGCGGCGGCGATCGCCGCCGGCGTGCTCTCCCCTGGCGCCGCGCTGGTCGAACTCGGCGGCAGCGCCGGATTGTTCGTGCCCACCGGCGAAGCGGTACGCGATCCCAGCGCGCGCCTGGCCATGAGCTGCCACTGCCTGGCCGGGACCTGGGCGCTCAGCGCCACCCACCTCGCCAGCGCCGAGCCGATCGAGTGGCTGCAGGAGCAGGTCTTCCCCAGTGAGGTGGTTCACGCGCGCCGCAACCAGCGCGATCCGCTCGAACCGCTCACCGAGCTCGCCTCCGAGGTCCCGCCCGGTTCCGACGGACTGCTCTACCTCTCGCCCAACCAGTCGCCGCGCGCGAGCGGCTTCATCGGCCTGAACGCGCGCCACGGGCGCGGGCACCTGGTCCGCGCGGTGCTCGAAAGCGCCGCCCTCGCGGTGCGCCAGGCACTCGGCGTGCTCAGCGACCTCAAGCGCGCTCCCGAGGAGGTCGTCGCCACCGGACCGGGCGCCGCCAACACCCTGTGGTGCCAGATCCTGGCCGATGTGCTCGACCGCCCGATCAACGCCATCGCCATTCCCGAAGGGCCGGCCACCGGGGCCGCCATCCTAGCCAGCTCGGCGGTCGGCTTGTACAAGACCGTGCAGGACGCCTGCAGCCACATGGTCAAGGCCAAGACCACCTTCCAGCCGCGCTCCGCCGCCACCGGGGTCTACCTCGAGCTGGCCCCGGTCCTGGCCCGCGTGTCGACCGCCGCCAATGCCGCCCTGGCGCACGGCGCGCCGCCCAGCCCGAACGCCACCCCGCTTGCCGCCGAGGCCAACGCATGAACACCATCCGCGGCCCCCTGGTGGTGCTGCACGCGATCTTCGCCACCGTGGTCACCATCGCCCTGCTCGCGCACCTCACCGAGCGCGAACGCGAGGTGGCGCGCATCCGCACGGTGTCCCAGCAGGAGCGCGACGATACCGCGCGTATGACCCAGGACATCGACCAGCAGAAGGCGCTGCTCGCCGGGCTGGCCAGCAAGGATCCCTATGTCGTCGAGCTGCTCGCGCGCGAGCGCCTGCAGTACGGCCGCGCCGGCGAAGTGTCGCCGCCGCCGGCGCCCTCGGTTGACAACCCTCGGCACCTCGGTAGCAAGTGACTTCCCCGGGCGAACCGGGGTTTTAGCGTCGCCGTGCACCATCGGGCAAGTCCCGCGCACGGCTCCTCATCGGGGCGTAGCTCAGCTTGGCTAGAGCGTTGCGTTCGGGACGCAGAGGTCGCAGGTTCAAATCCTGTCGCCCCGACCATATTGAATGAGCGGCCCTTCGATCAGCGTATCGAAGGGCTTTCTCTTTAACTCTGATTCCTGGGATCCATCAGATAATTCGTCCGGATCTTTTTTCGCCCGTTTCCGAGTGCCATGATTCACGCTTCGACGAGCCGGTTGGACCGGCAGACATCCTGCCGAGACCAGAGCCTTGAGCTATCCACGTGTGTTAATTCCCCCCTCAGCGAGGGGATGAAGGTTCTTCGCGGCATTGAGATCACGATCCATGCGGTTCCCACACCCGCTGCAATCATAGATGCAGTCCTTGAGTGTCAGGGCGGCGTGGTGGTTCCCGCACTGGCTGCAGAGCGTGCTCGACGGGTAGAAACCGTTGGCGGCAAGCAGGGTGCGTCCATAGCGGACGCTCTTGTAGGTCAGCTGACGCCGGAACTCG
>JAYVMM010000898.1:0-2600 GCA_043758975.1 Planctomycetota bacterium
TGCTCAATGCCGAGAAGTGCGGCGCGCAAATGGCGGTGTTCGCGAACAGTGCTCTCGCCGGTGTGATCCAGCTGTGGGGGACCGCCGGCAGCCGGAGCCTGTACGCCTGGAAGCGCACCTACCGCCTCTACCTCCCGCGCGAGCTGTTGCACACCGGCGAGAACGTGCTGCGCCTGCGCGCGCTGCGCCCGCTGTGGAGCGATGCCAGCGTCGACCCGCGGCTGTGGTGGGAGTGGGACTACCTCGAGCTCGACGCCCTCGCGGAAGCGGCGCGCGAGCCGCTGCACGGCGCTCTGGCCTATCTCGGCACCACCATGAAGAACAGCGCCAACGGCTTCGCGGTCGATGACGACACCCTGCGCATCGCCCCCCTCGCCTTCCGCTGGATGGGCATCGCCTACAGCGGCAACACCATCCGCGCCGACTTCTGGTACGATGTCGCCCGCCTGCAGCCGCGCCGGCTCGAGTACCTCACCCTGCTGCGCACGCTCAACCTCAGCGTCGACGTCGATTTCATCAGCGGCTCACACTTCAAGCTCGAGGGCGACGGGCGGGTGCCGGCGCGGGTATCCGCCGATCTCAAGCGCTTCTTCGCCGACTACGGCGCGCTCGTGCAATATTACGAGATCGGCAACGAACCGTGCATGTTCGGCGGCGATCTCCAGGCGACCGTCGCCCTCGCGCGCGAGGTCAACGCGCTCAAGCCGGCGCACGTCAAGACCACCGCCTGCGGCTGGGCCTACGGCGGCGGCAAGGGCACGCCCAAGAATTGGGATGCCGACGCCGACAACCGCCGGCAGGTCGAGGACCTCTGCCAGGCCACCGATGGGCATTCCTACGGCTACTCCTATGGCGACGACCGCGGCGGCAGCTTCATCGAGAACCTCGCCACCTTCCGCGGCGTCAGCGACGGCTGGCCCAAGGAGTACGTCAACACCGAGACCGGCACCAATAATTGGCACTCAGAGGAGAACGGCCCCCATCTCGCCTCGAGCCAGCCCAAGGCCCAGGCCTTCGACCGCATCCTGCGCGCGCACCTGGCGGTGGTCGACCGCACCATGCAGCACGCGGCGATCTTCGACGATTTCGGTCTCTTCGCCGCACCCGATTGGCATGACCTCGAACATCTCGCCGCTCTGCCCGGGGCCGACTCTGCGGACAGCGACACCCGCCTGAAGACCTTCCGGCGCCTGGCCCTGGCCTATGCCACCCACGGCACTCCGCTGCCCTATTCCTTCCCCGAGCAGGACCGCCTACACGACCGCCTGGTCTACGTGCGCGCGGTCGACACCGCCGGGCTCGACCCCCTGCCGGGCAGCGGCGCACGCGCCGACCGCCTGCTGCTCAACCTGGTGAACTTCGACCGCGCGCCCCAGCACGTCACCGTGGTGGTGACCCTGCCCGCGCGCGGCAGCTACGCCGGCGAGCGCATCGGCGCCGGGGCGACCTGGGACATGGCGCACCGCGCGGTCGCACTCAAGGCTGATCCCACGGTGACGCTCGACGAGGAGCTCGGCGGCGGCGAAGCGGTGCAGTACATCCTCGCGCCGCCCGCCACCGCCCCGCGCACGCCGTGAGCTCCCTGAGCGCGGAGGCCCGCGGGGGCGCAGCCGGCAGCAGGCGCCGCGGGCGGGAAGCGGACGCGCAACGGCCCTTGCCTCCGTGCGTATGCTGGCTCTATTGGAGGACATGACCTTCCTCGACGATCTCAAGCGCCTCGGCCTGGTCGCCATCATCCGCGCCAGCAGCACCGATTCCGCCGTCGCCACCGCCGAAGCACTGTTCCGCGGCGGCATCCTGGCGTTGGAGGTGACCTACAGCACACCCGACTGCTGCGGTGCAATCAGGCGCATCATCGCCCAGGCCCCGCCCGGGGCCGCCATCGGGGTCGGCACCGTGCGCACCGTCGCCGAGCTGGAGGCCGCAGTCCAGGCCGGGGCCACCTACGCGGTCAGCCCGCACACCGACGTCGAGCTCATCGCCGCCGCACGCCGGCTCAAGGTCGCCTCGCTGCCCGGCGCCTTCACCGCCAGCGAGGTGATGACGGCGTGGAAGGCCGGCGCCACCGCGGTCAAGCTCTTCCCGGCGGTCCAGGCCGGTCCGGACTACCTGCGCGCCCTGCGCGCCCCGCTCAGCGACATCCCCTTCATGCCCACCGGCGGCGTGCTGCTCGAGACCATCCACGAATGGTTCGACGCCGGCGCGGTCGCGGTCGGCCTCAGCCGGCTGACCGTCGGCACGCCGGCCCAGGTCGAGGAGGCGGCACGCGCGGTTACCAAGCGCTTCGCCGCGATCAGCGCCGCGCGCAGCGGTCGCGCCGGCGCCTGAGTCGAATTGGGAAAACTTATTATCTGGAAACTGGAATTGGACGACGCTCTAATTTTGAAAAAAATACATCCCCATTAAACTCTCTTACTACTACGAGTAGGCTCTTCGATCTATACGAATAGTAGTAATCAGTTCCTTCGCCATAGGGATTTTGACGGTGACGTAATCGCGGGAATTCTCCCTGTGGTAGCAAACCATCGGTTTTATTTGCTTTTCCGGATCATTAAAAAATAATTCGCTAGCGAGCGAATAAGATTCAGCGCCATCTTTGA
>JAYVMM010000899.1:0-2336 GCA_043758975.1 Planctomycetota bacterium
GGCTGGCTGGCGCAACGCGCGAGCACGCTGCCGAGCCAGTACTGGTTCTGCTGGCGCAGCGCCCTGAGGTTCTTGATGATCGGCGTCTTGACCTGGGCCAGGAGCTCGTCGGAGACGCCATGCTCACTGAGCTCCTGGGCTATCGCCAGCAGCGTGGTGCGGCCTTCCTCGACCTTGGCCGGCGCGACCCCGACCTGGGCGATGAGGTAGCCGAAGCCGCGGTAGGCCTCGCTGGCGATGCGCGTGGCGTAGGGGCTGTAGGCGTCGCCGAGCTCCTGGCGGATGCGCACGCGCATGCGCTCGTCGAGCACTCCGGCGAGCACCCCCAGGCGGCGCGTGCGCCCGATATCGTAGAAGTCCTCGGTCGGCCACGCCACGTCGATGAGCGCGCGCGCGACTGTGCCGGGGACGGTGAGCCGGTGCAACCCATTGGGCAGCCCGGCGCTGGGCGCCAGCTGCGCGGTATCGATGGGCGCGCCGGGGGCGGCGGCGGGCACTTCCACCACCGGGGCGCGCGCGGGCAGGCTGCCGAAATAGGCGGCGATGAGCTCGGCGGCGGCGGCCTCGTCGATGTCGCCGACCACGTTGAGGGTCAGCGGCGCCTGCGCCAGGTACGGGGAAAGCCAGGGCCTGAGCTGGGCGAACGACACCTGAGCCGCCTCCTCCGAGGTGGCGTCGCGCCGCTGCGGCGCACCGCCCACTGCCAGCGCCTTGAAGGTGCGCGCGACCTGGGCATCGAGGTTGGTGCCCAGGCTCTGCAGCTGTTGTCGCCATTCGGTGGCGGCGATCTGCTCGCCGTCGGCGCGCCAGCCGGGGTCAGTGAGGTAGGCGCGCAGCTGCTGCAGGCACAGCTCGAGCTCCTTGGGCAGGCAGCTGGCGGTGAAGCTGAAGCCGTCCTCGTCGAAGCGCGGGCCACCAAGGTGAACCGCGTTGCCGGCGAGCACGTCGCGCAGCTCGTCGGCGGAGTGAGAGCCCAGGCCGCCGGCGAGGAAGGCGCGCTCGGCGAACTCGCGCAGGCCGGCCTGGTGCGGCGCGGCGGGGATACTGAGGCGGCACTGCACCAGCACCTCGTTGGGCTTGAACTCGGTGCGTTTGAGGCGCACCGCCACCCGGTTGTCGAGCTCGCCGGGCCAAATACCCAGCGCCAGCGCCTGGTGGGCGCCACGCCAGGCGCCGGGCGCGGGCTTGACGCCGTAGGCCCAGGCCGCCGCCGTGCGGCTCGCCGGCGGCGTCACCGCGACCGCCTGCGAGGCGGTGAAGGCGGCCTTGAGCTTGTCCTCGGCGCCCGCCCCGAGGTCCTCGACCCCGGTCAGCACCAGCGCCAGGTGGCCGTCGGGGCAGGTCTCGGTCCAGATCTTCTGCACCGCCGGCGCGGCGATGCTTTCGAGCAGCGGCAGCATGAGGTCGCGCTCCTGCTGCGGACTGAGGAAGACCTCGTCGTCGCGCAGGGAGCGGTAGAGCGCATCGGCGAGGTTGGCATTGGTGCGGTTGGCGGCGTGCGCCACCGCCTCCTCGAATTCTGCGGTGAACTCCTTGCGCACTACCGCCAGCTCATTGTCGGTGGGGCCGAACTGGAGGAAGCGCCGCACCTCCTGCTCGACCACCGCGACCGCATTGAGGGCGCCGCCGGCGCGCAGCTTGGCCTGCACCCCGGCATGGAAGAAGTCGAGCCACTGGTAGGACTCCGCCGCCGCCTCGACCAGCGGCCCGTCGGAGTGCTTGGCGATGAGGTCGCGGAAGCGGTGCGAGAGGACGCGCTCGCCGAAGGCCTGCACCAGCTGCTCGCGGCGCAGCGCCGCGCTGTCGTGCGGGCGCGGGTGCGCGCGCACCAGGGTCAGGCTGAGCGAGGTGCCGTCGGCCTCCGCCTCGCGGTGGTAGGTGACGGCGAAGCCGCTCGTCAGCGCGGTGCCGAGGCCAGGCGGCACCGGGGCGGGGCGGCGCGCGGCGAGGCCGGCGAAGGCATCCGCGATGCGCGTGCGCGTGCTCAAAGGGTCGATCGCGCCGGTCACCGCCAGGACCATGCGCTCGGGGCGGTACCAGCTGTCGAAGTAGTCCTGGAGCAGGCTGGCGTCGGCCTGCTCGACCGCGCCGCGGGTGCCGATGGCGAAGCGCTCGGGGATGAGCAGCCCGGGGTAGTAGGCGTGGTAGATGGTCTGCCACTCGCGGAAGCCGGGATTGTCGCGATCGCGCATCTCGGCCAGGATCACCCCGCGCTCGCGGTTGACCTCCGCCGGCAGGATGAGCATGCCGCCGGCATAGTCGGCCATCACCTGTAGCCCGGTGGCGAGGGTGGCGCTGCGCGGATCTGGGAGGTCGAGCTTGTAGACCGTCTCGTC
>JAYVMM010000900.1:0-3498 GCA_043758975.1 Planctomycetota bacterium
GGCGCCGGCGCCGGCGCCGGCGCCCGGCACCACCCCATGATCAGCGTGCTGCCCGTGTCTGCGCTCTGGGCAGCCGTGCTGGCCACGCAAGCCACGCAGGCCACGCAGGCCGCACCGCCCGCCACTGATGGCGGCGGTGCGATGGAGCTGGTGATCGCCGGCATCCTGGTGGCGGTCGCGGTGGCACTGCTCACCCTCGAGTTCATCGTCGCCACCGGCGGCGTGCTCGCCATCGCCGCCGCGCTCACCGGCGTTGTCGCCATCATCCTCGCCTTCATGGTCTCGGCCACCACCGGCGTGGTGGTGCTGGCGCTCACCCCCCTGGTCGGCGCGCTGGTGGTACGCTGGGGCCTGCAGCGCCTGGTACGCACGCGCGCGGTGCCGCAGGTCGAGATCGCCGACGATGCCGGCTACCACCACCTCGCCGAGCACCTCGGGGTGGCGGTCGGCGCCAGCGGCGAGCTGATCACCGACGCGATGCCCTCGGGGCGCGCGCGCTTCACCACCAAATCCGGTCCGGTCGAGCTCGATGTGCGCGTCCAAGGACCGGTGCTCGGGCGCGGGCAGCGGGTAGTGGTCACCTCGCTGCACGGCGGCAGCGTGGCGGTGAGCGCCGACCTGCCCGCCGCACCCTGAAGTCCGCCCCGCCCTGCTGCCCGCACCACCGCGAAACTCGACTCCCCGCCATGCCCGACGCCCCCACCTTCACCATGTCGCAGATCGTCTCCGGCCTGCTCGTGCTCGGCGCGCTGAGCGTGCTCGGCCTTGCCGGCTGGACCTGGCTCCGCGCCCTGCTGTTCTCCATGCAATGCTGGCTGGCCAAGGTCGAGGCCGGGGTGTTTGAGCTCCTGCTCCTGCGCCTGCGCGGCGCCGACCTCACCGCCCTGGTCAACACCGCCATCACCGCCAAGCGCGACAGCGTCGACGCCAACCTCGACCAGCTCGCCCACCACCAGCTCGCCGGCGGCAACATCCGCCTGGTGGTGAGCGCCATGCTCACCGCCAAGCGCTACGGCTTCCCGCTCACCTTCGAGCGCGCCTCGGCGATCGACCTGATGGGGCGCGATCCGGTGCAGCTGGTGGCCGAGGCGGTCTACGAGGCCAACCAGATCCGCCTGCCGCAGCCGCTCGGGGCGCATGGCATCGTCAAGGATTCACTCGCGCCGATCGCGCCCGAGAGCAGCATCAACTCAGCCGCGGTGCTGCTGCGCGCCACCCCGGGTGTGACCGGGGTGGTGGTGGGCGAGCCGCGCGTGCGCGCCCAGCTGCGCTTCGCCCAGGGCGAACTCCAGGTGCTGGTGCGCTGCACCACGGTGCCCAGAGATGGTGACCGCATGATCATCGTCCAGGTCGACGGCATGACCGTGGTGGTCACCCCCGTCACCGAGGCCGCATCGCCGGCGGCGGCGCCGGCCTAAGCCGCAGACGCAAACCGGCAACACCCCCCGGCGCTTGCTCGCGCGGCAACCCCGCTACACCTAGGCCGCCACCTCCTGCATCCACCCGGACCCTCCCTATGAACCCCCTGCTCTCCAGCCTGCCCTCCCTGCTCGGCGCCAACGCCTCCAGCCTGCTCGAGGATGGCGGCCTCCTGATCAAGATCATCATCGGCGCCGCCGGCCTGGTGTTCCTCTTCCTGTTCTTCCTGCTCTTCAACGCCTGGCAGCTGTTCCTGCAGTCGGCCCTCTCCAATGCCCACGTCAGCCTGCTGGCGATCATCTTCATGCGCTTCCGCAAGGTCGATGCCAACATCATCGTGCCGGCGCGCATCACCGCCAAGAAGGCCGGCATCGACATCTCGACCGAGAAGCTCGAGGCGCACTACATGGCCGGCGGGCACGTCCTGCGCGTGGTGCATGCGCTGATCGCCGCGAGCAAGGCCGACATCCCGCTATCCTTCGATCGCGCCTGCGCCATCGACCTCGCCGGTCGCGACGTGCTCGACGCGGTGCAGACCTCGGTCAATCCCAAGGTCATCGACGTGCCCGGCTCCGGTGGCGGCAGCCAGACCACCGTCGATGGTGTGGCCGGCAACGGCATCCAGCTCAAGGTCAAGGCGCGCGTCACCGTGCGCACCAACCTCTCGCGCCTGGTCGGTGGCGCCGCCGAGAACACCATCATCGCGCGCGTCGGCCAGGGCATCGTCTCGACCATCGGCGCGGCCAAGAACCACATGGAGGTGTTGGAGAACCCCAAGTCGATCTCCAAGACCGTGCTCGATTCCGGCCTCGATGCCGGCACCGCCTTCGAGATCCTCTCGATCGACATCGCCGACGTCATCGTCGGCGAGAACATCGGCGCCCGCCTGCAGACCGACCAGGCCGAGGCGCAGAAGAAGATCGCCCAGGCCGAGGCCGAGCAGCGCCGCGCCATGGCGGTGGCGCGCGAGCAGGAGATGGTTGCGGCGGTGGCGGAGAACCGCGCCAAAGTGGTGCTCGCCGAGGCCGAGATCCCGCTCGCCATCGCTGAGGCCTTCCGCAATGGCCGCCTCGGGGTGATGGACTACTACAGCCTGAAGAACCTCCAGTCGGACACCGAGATGCGCACCTCGATCGCCAATCCGGGCGGCGTCTCCAAGGACAAGCCGCAATGACCGCCGAGACCCGCGGGGAAGCGCCATGGGCCTGCTCGAAGATCTGATCGTCCTCTACAAGGAGGCCCAGGACGAGGTCTCCCAGCGCGGCAAGCCCGCGTCCAACGCGCCCGCCGCCAGCGGCCAGCCGAGCATCAACGAGCTGCGCGAGCGCATGCGCCAGCAGGCGCGCAAGGCCAGCGCCCAGGCGCGCGGCGCCAAGGCCGCCCCCGCGCCGGCGCCCGAGGTCGACCGCGAGGCCGAACACCACGCCGCCCGCCTGGCCGAGCGCCATGCCGCCACGCGCCAGGCCCATGAGGCGGCCGCCAAGGCCAAGCTCGCCACCGCCGGCCACCACGCGCGCTTCGCCCGCCTGTTACGCCAGCCGCACACGCTGCGCGACCTGATCGTGCTCAAGGAGCTGCTCGACCGCCCGTTGGCACTGCGCCGCTTCCCGCACCAGCGCTGATGGCTGATGGCTGAAGGAAGCCGACGTGCGCCTCGCGTTCAGTGCGCCGCCAGCCCCGGATAGCTGGCGGCGAACAGCGCCTCGGCGCACGTGAGCATGCCCGGCCCGCTATCGCCAAGCAGGTCGCCATCGATCTCGACCACCCCCTCCGTCCGCTGCAGCGCCGCCAGCGCCGAGAGCCCGGGTAGCCGACGCAGCGCCGCGCCCATGCCGGTGGCGGTGATGACCAGCTCGGGCGCGAGCGCGATGAGCTCCTCGACTCGGTATTGCGGCCAGCCGTGGTAGCGCAGCGCGGCGACGTCCTCCAGGCCGGCGGCCACCAGGACATCGTGGTAGCTGCTGCCCACGGTGCCGCCGAAGAGCGCGCCGCCCACCACCGTCACCACCAGCGCGCGCCGGCGCACCGCCCCGGGCGGCAGGCGCGCCGCCACCCCCGCCATGCGCTGGCGCAGTTCAC
>JAYVMM010000901.1:0-1786 GCA_043758975.1 Planctomycetota bacterium
CGAGTTCCGCGCCAGCAAGCGCAAGGTCATCGCCCACAGCCTGACCCACCATATCCGCCATATGGCCCAGGCGGCCACCCTGCTGCGCCAGCATGGCCACCCCACCGACTGGCATCACGACCTCCTGGCCAGCGACGCCCTCGCGTGAACCGCTTGCGCTGCAGCACCGCGAGCGATGGCCCCCGCCCGCTCCGGTCCGCCCGCGCAGGGCTGGCCGGGGTGCGGGCGGCGCTGATCGCCGCGCTCTTGGCGCTGACGCCGATGATGCGCGCGCAGGAGCCACCGAGCGTCATCGTCGACACCGACATGCTCACCGACTGCGATGATGCCGGCGCGCTGGCGGTGCTGCATGCCCTCGCCGATGCCGGCGAGGTGCGCATCCTCGGCATCGTCCTCAATGGCATCGACACCCATGGCAAGCACGGCGCGGTGGTGAGCGCGATCGACACCTACTACCGCCGCGGCGGGCTGCCCATCGGGGTCAGCAGGCGCACCGCCGCCACCAGCCCGAGCAAGGCCTCGAGCTACAGCGAGGCGGTGTTCGCCGAGTTCCCGCACGACGGCCTGCTCGACCGCGAGCGTCCGGATGCGGTCGGGGTCTACCGTCGCCTGCTCGCCGCCGCCCCCGACCACCAGGTCACCATCATCAGCATCGGCTTCCTCACCAATCTCGACGACCTGCTGAACAGCCCGGGCGACGCCAGCGACGCCCGTGACGGCCTGGCGCTGGTGCGCGCCAAGGTCGCCGGGTTGTCGGTGATGGGCGGCACCTACCCTGCCGGGAAGGCGTACAACTTCTCCTTCGGCGGCGCCGGCGCCGCCGCCCAGGCGGTGATCGCCGCCTGGCCGGACGCCACCGCCCCGGTGGTGTTTAGCGGCTTCGAGCTGGGCGGCGCCATCATCACCGGCACGCACTACCAGCAGGCACCGGCGAGCCCGATGCGCCGCTGCTACGAACTGGCTTACGACGCCCTGCGCAAGGGCCGTCCGAGCTGGGACCCGACCGCGGTCCTGCAGGGGGTGCGTGGCCTATCCCATGGCGGGGTCACCTACTGGACCCTGCACATCGGCGGCAGCAACCAGCTCGATGCCCAAGGCGGCAACGCCTGGAGCGGAGAACCGCAGCGCCGTCACGGCTACCTGGTGCCCGCGCTCGAGCCGCGCGCCCTCGCCGCGCTGCTCGACGAGCTGATGACCCGCCCGCCGGGGGCGGTTGCGGCGCCCCCGCCGCCCCCGCCGCCGCCAACGCCTCCCGCGCCCCGCTGAGCGCGGGGCGCAGCGCGCCGGCTGAGCGGTGGACCCCGCTGGGCGGACGGCGGAACGGCGTTGGACAGCCCCGGTGACGTGCCACCATGCATGGCCTGGCTCCGCCAGCAGGAGGAGAGCGCCGATGGTCGATTGCCTGCAGGGCGACAACGCCCCGACCTCGCGCCTGGGCGGGCTGCTCATCGACGAGCCCTATCAGCAGGCATTCATGAACCTGATCGAGCTCGCCGCCACCTCGCAGGGCGAGCTGTGCGAGCGCCACCCCTACCCGATCGCCTTCGACCAGTACGGCATGGCGGCCCTCGACCGCATCGCGCACGACCTTTGGAAGGGCGGTTGGTCGGCGCAGTCCGAGGAGTTCCCCTGGTACGTCAAGGCGATGGGCAGTGTGCTCGCCTGCACCATGCTGCAGTTCGGCAATTCCATCATCGCCTTCCGCTCCAAGGAGCAGTTCAACAACTTCTCGGTCTACGTCGCGCGCAGCCGGAGCGAGTACTTCCCCTTCCACAAGATCACCAAG
>JAYVMM010000902.1:0-5636 GCA_043758975.1 Planctomycetota bacterium
CTGCCGGACCCCGCTTCTGAAGGGCATTGCCGGCACCAACTCCGGGGAATTAGCCAGCCCGCCACGATAGCATCCGGGAGATCACCGGTTTTCCCTGTCTGGATGCGCGCGGTGCACGTTGTGCTAGGTCCGCAGCCGGGCCGGAGTGCGCTTCTCGATGCTGGCGATGATACGCCCCTGAAGGCCGAGCAGGTCCTTCTCCTCCAGGGTGCGCTGGTCGGACTGCAGGAAGATGCGCAGACTCACCGCCTTGCGCCCGGCAGAGAGCTGCTCGCCGCGGTAGATCGAATCGAGGGCGATGCCGGCATAGAGCTCGCCCGCAGCCTGCCGCATCGGCGTCTCGAGCTCGGCGAAGGTGAGCTCCTCGGGGCAGTCCCAGGTGAACTGGCGTTCGACCAGCGGGAAGCGACTGGGCGGGCGGAAGGCGACCGGCGGCAGGCCCACCGCCGCGAGGTCCTCCAAGCTGAGTTCGAAGTAGCCGACGCGCAGCGCGCAGCCCGCACGCTGGCGCAGCGCCTGCGCGAGTTCGCCGCAGCGTCCGACCACGTCCATCGCGCCGCCGCGCCCGGCGGGAGCGCTGCGGGCCAGGGCCATGCTGCGCCCAGGGGTCAGCCAGCGCGCCGCGGGCGCGCCTGGTGCTGGCGGGATGCCGTGTGCGCCCACGTGGCCGAGCTCGCGCAGGAGGGCGAGCGCGGTGTCGCGTGCGGCGAAGAACGGCGTCTCGTCGCCGGCAGCGGCGTAGGCTCCGCACAACATCAACTCTTCGTGCGCGTCACGTCCGGCGCGCCCGCCGCCGAGCCCGGCTCCGTAGCGCTTGCCGATCTCGTAGAGCGCGACCTGGCGCTGGTGGCGCAGGTTGTGCGCCACCGCCTGCAGCAGGTTGGGCGCCAGGCTCGGGCGCATGACGTTCTGCTCGCTCGACAGCGGGTGGGCAAGGCGCACCGGCGTAAGCTCAAGCGCGAGCTCCTCGCGCCACTGCTCGGAGGTGAAGGCGTAGGTGGCGACCTCGTCCCAGCCAAGCGCCGACATCAGGTGGCGGCAGCGGTGCTCGAGCGCACGCAGCGGGTTCACCGGCGGCGCGCCCGCGGGCAGGCGCGGGGTGGCGGGCAGGATGTGCTGGTAGCCGTGGCAGCGCGCGACCTCCTCGACCAGGTCGGCGGCGACGGTGACGTCCTTGCGCCGCCACCACGGCACTCTCACCTCGCCGTCGGCGCCGGCGAAGCCGAGGCGGTCGAGCAGCTCCTGCTGCGCCGCCCACGGCAGGGTCAGCCCGGTGATGCGGGTGAGCTCCTCGGCCTGGTAGCGGATGCGCGCCTGCTCGCCGGCGAAGCGCCCGGCGGCGAAGCGGCTCACCACCCGGCTGCCCGGGCAGAGTTCGGCGAACAGCGCCAGGGCGCGGTTGAGCGCCGCCGGCGCGAGCTCGCTCGGCAGGCCCTTCTCGAAGCGCGCCGAGCTGTCGGTGGCCAGGCCGCAGCGTTTGCGCGTGCGGCGGATGCGCTCGGGGCGAAACATCGCCGCCTCGAGCACGATGCTGGTGGTGTCACACTTCACCATGCTGGTGGCGCCGCCCATGATGCCGGCGAGCGCGAGCGCGGCCTTCTGGTCGGCGATCACCAGGTCGTCGCCGGTGAGCGTCAGCTCGCGGTTGTCGATGGTGGTCAGTGTCTCGCCGGCCTTCGCGGCGCGCACGACGATGCGGTTTCCGCTGATGGACCGCGCATCGAAGCCGTGCATCGGCTCGCCGAGCTCGAGCATCACCAGGTTGGTGATGTCGACCACCAGCCCGAGCGGGCGGACGCCCGCCGCCTCGAGCAGCGCCTGCAGCCAGGCTGGCGAGGGGCCATTGGCCACGCCTTCCACCAGCGCCCCGGCGTAGGCGCTGCAGCCGTCGTCGGCGAGCTCGACCGTCCAGGGACCGCCGTTCGCAGGTACCGTGAGGTCGGGTTCGCCAGGGCGCGGCAGGTCGAGCAGGGCGGCGACCTCGCGCGCCCACCCCAGCTGGCCCCAGAGGTCGGGGCGGTGGGTGATGGCGTGGTTCTCGATCACCAGCACGGTGTCGCCGAGCGCGAGCGCCTCGCGCAGCGGCTGACCTGGGCGCAGCCCGGAATCGAGCACCAGGATGCCATCGTGGTCGCTGCCCAGGCTAAGCTCGTCGGCGGCGCAGAGCATGCCCTCGCTGGGCTCTCCGCGCAGGGTCACCGGTTTGATGGTGATGGTTGCGCGCGCACCGTCACGCCCCAGCACGCTGACGCTGGCCCCGAGGGTGGCGACCGCCACCGTCTGCCCGGCAGCGACGTTGGGCGCGCCGCAGACGATGCGCAGCGGACGTTCGCTGCCGACCTCGACCGTGGTCAGGCGCAGCTTGTCGGCACCAGGATGGGGCAGGCAGGTGAGCACGCGCCCCACCACCACCCCATTGAGGGTGGCGCCGGTGTGCTCGAGCTCGCCTTCGACCTCGGCCACGCGCAGCGATAGTCGTGCTTGCAGCTCGGTGGCGGAGATGCCCAGGGTGCGGGTGCCGAGCAGGCGATTGAGCCAGGCAATGCTGACGCGCATGGACGCTCCGGAGCGACCGCCGACAGCGGCGGGACGGGGGGAAGGGCCACAGGTTCATGGCCAGCGCGAGGATGCAAGGCGCTGATCCTCCGGCGCCACCCTGCGCTGGCGCACCCAGCGGAAGGCTGCAAGGTGGGAGCGCCTAGAACCATTAGCTAACGATCGATTGCTTTACAAGCCGGCGCGCATATGAGAGGGATCGACTGCACCATGACCAACCCCAGCGTGTCCTTCATCGCCGCCACCACGCGCTTCACCTCGCCGCGCTTCACGCTGTGCGAGGAGCGCTTCGCCACCCCTGATGGCGAGGTCAGCCGCCCGGTGATCCACCACCCGGGGGCGGTGGCGGTGATCGCCCAGCCGGCGCCGGGACAGCTCCTGCTGGTGCGCCAGTACCGCTACCCGGTGCGGCGCTGGACGCTGGAGATCCCCGCCGGTACGCGCGTGCCGGGCGAAGATCCGCTGACCACCGCCGCGCGCGAGCTCCAGGAGGAGGCCGGCATGCGCGCCGCGCGCCTGAGCGAGCTGGTACGCTTCTTCCCCGCCATCGGGGTGAGCGATGAGGAACTCATCATCTACCGCGCCGACGGCCTGAGCGAGGTGCCGTCCTCACCCGAGCATGGTGAGCTGGTGGCGCGCGTGGTGGTCTCACTGATGGAGTTGTCCGGCCTGGTCGCCGCCGGGGAGCTGTGCGACGCCAAGACCCTCATCGCGGCAGCCCTGCTCGGGGTCGACCTCGCTGGCGCCACCAGGCGTGTGGGCGCGCCGGGCGGAGGTGGCTGATGGTCAATTTCGGCGATCGTCGCACCACCACCAGCGCCATCCCGCAGTTCGCGCGCGAGAAGAGCGAGCTGGTGATGGCCAACACCGGGCGCGGCATCATGACTCGCGCTCAGATCGCCGGGCGCTGCCTCGAGCTGTTCTGGGCCACCGTGCGCACGCTGCCGGATTTCCGCCGCAGTTCGGCGCAGATCATGCGCCAGATCGAGCAGTGCGGCTTCGGCTCGCTCTTGGTGCTCTCGCTGATCAGCGGCCTGACCGGCATGATCATGGCCGTGCAGACCGGGACCTCGCTCAAGGAATTCGGCCTCGAGAGCCGGCTCGGCGGCATCATCGGCGTGACCTTCTGCCGCGAGCTCGGGCCGATCTGGGCGGCGGTGATCATCCTCGCGCGGGTCGGCGCCGCGATGGCGGCCGAGCTCGGCACCATGGCGGTCAACGAGGAGGTCGACGCGCTGCGCTCGATGAGCATCGATCCGGTGCGCTACCTGGTGATGCCGCGCATCGTCGCGCTGGTGGTGGTGATGCCGATGCTGGCGGCGATCGCCGACTTCGTCGGCATGCTCGGCGGTGCGGTGATCTCCAAGGCCAGCTTCGGGGTGACCGTCGCGGCGTTCTTCGAATCCGGCAAGAGCATGCTCACCAGCACCGACGTCATCACCGGGCTGCTCAAGTCCGGGGTCTTCGCCTGCCTGATCGGCACCATCGCCTGCGACCAGGGACTCAACACCAGCGACGGCGCCGAGGGGGTGGGGCGCTCGACCACCAAGACCGTGGTGCTGTGCGTGATCTTCACCCTGCTGATGGACCTCTTCCTCACCCAGTTCGTGCAGCTGTGGCTGAAGAAGGTCATCGAGTCATGAGCGGGCGCTGGCTATGACCTTCGTCAAACGCGACGGCGATCAGTGGACGCGCCAGGAGTTGGAGCGCGGCTGGCCGCTGGACAAGGTCCCGCCCGAGCGCCAGGTGCTGATGAGCATCCGCGATCTCAACAAGAGCTTCGGCGCGCGCCACATCCTGCGCGGCGTCGACCTCGACGTCTACAAGGGTGAGACCCTAGCCATCATTGGCGGCTCGGGCTCGGGCAAGACCACCCTCATCCGCCACATCATGGGCATGCTGCGCAGCGACGCCGGCGGGGTCAAGGTCGGCGACCTCAACCTCAACCTCGCCACTCCCGCCGAGCTCGCGCTCTACCGCCGCCGCCTCGGGGTGGTGTTCCAGAACGCCGCCCTGCTCAACTCGCTGACCGTGCTTGAGAACGTCGGCCTGCCGCTGGTCGAGGTCGACCGCCTCGCCGGCGAGGAGGTGCGCAGCCGGGTGGTCACCGCGCTCAGGCAGGTCTTCCTGCCCGCCGAGGAGATCCTGTCGCTCAAGCCCGCCAGCCTCTCCGGCGGCATGCGCAAGCGCGTCGGCATCGCGCGCGCGATCATCCAGAAGCCGGAGATCATCCTCTACGACGAGCCCACCACCGGGCTCGATCCGGTCACCGTCAACGGCGTCAATGAGCTCACCTTGCAGCTGCAGAAGTCACTCGGGGTGACCTCGCTGGTGATCACCCACGACCTCCATGCCGCCTTCACCATCGCCAACCGCATCGCCATGCTCTACAAGGGGCGCATGATCGCGGTCGGCTCGGTCGAGGCGATCAAGGCCTACCAGCACCCCGTACTTCAGCAAATGCTCACCGGCTCGACCACCGGGCCGCTCACCGAAGGGTACAGCAAATGAGCGCCTCCGCGCGCGCGCGCGCACACCGCCCAGGCGGGTTGGCGCTTGAATCGGCAGCGGCGGCAACGCTAGACTGCCCAGCACAGCAAGGACCGCGGCGGTGAACAGCGAAGTCAAAATCGGCATTCTCTTCTTCCTCGGCCTCGGGCTGCTGTTGTGGTTCACCTTCTTCACCACCCAGCTCGGCCAGACCAAGGGCGCCTACGCGGTGCACTTCGCGCGCATCACCCGCCTGAAGGAGGGCGACGCGGTGACCTTCAACGGGGTGCGCATCGGCATCATCACCGATGTCGCGCCGGTGATTGACGCCAAGACCCGGCTGCCGGTGGTGCAGGTGAGCTTCTCGGTCAACAGCGACCGCAAGAAGATGGTGCTGATCGACGAAAAGAGCGAATTCCGCATCGTCCAGGGCCTGCTCGGCGGCTCGACCATGGAGATTGCCTCGCGCTCCGGGGTGCCGATCACCCCGGATGCGGTCAGTCAGCACATCGGACAAGAGCCCGCCGGGATCGACGAGGTGCTCGCCCAGCTGCAGGCGGTGATCGCTGAGAACCGCCAGGGGCTCAAGG
>JAYVMM010000903.1:0-4429 GCA_043758975.1 Planctomycetota bacterium
CAGGTCGGCAATGAATGACGTGGGGAAATCGGCGGGAAATCAGCGGGAAATCAGCGGGAAATCAGCTGGAAATCGCCAGGAATTCAAAATGCGGGAATGGCTCTCGATAGACGGCCAGCTGATAACCAAGTCCCCGGTTCTTCCGGGATGTCCAGCCATTAGCGTCACTGTTCCAGCGTCTTCGTTTTCTGGCCCCTAAAATTGCCCAGATAAGCTGCGGGAGATATGCGGAAAGTCTGTTATCGGGGCGAATTCGGTGAAATTGTGACAATTGTGACAATTGTGACAATTAATTCACTAGGGATCGGGAATTTTATTCTTCAGAACCATGTTGTCGGATACCTTGTGCTCATGGCCTCCAGGCTGCTCGCTGGCCGGATGGGCTATGCAGTGTGGCTGTGCGCACCTGGTGCGCTGGGGGGCGGTTCGGTATACCAGCCATGGGCACGGATGAGATCCGCCACCGCGGGGGTGACCAGCTGATCGATGGTCGCACCGATGGCGCAGCGGTCGCGCACCAGCGAGCTGGAGATCGCCGGCAGCGCGGCGGGGTGCTCGTCGTAGCCGCGCCGCGGCACGCTGATGACCTCGATCAGCTGCGCCAGCTCGGTCCCGCGGTGCCATTTCGGCAGGTCGGCGGCGGTATCGGTGCCGCCCACCAGCGACCAGCGGCAGCCGGGATGGAGATGCTGCAGGCGGAGGATCAGGTCAATGGTGTAGCCGCTCGCATTACTGAGCTCGTCATCGCGCAGGTGGACGAACGGGAAGGGGGCGAAGGCCGCGGTGCAGAGCTGCCAGCGCTGCGTCCACGGGGAGAGCGGCTTGGCCCAGGCATGGCGCGCCACCGGCAGCACCCACACCTCGTCGACCATCGCCACCGCGCGCGCATAGCAGGCGGCCAGGAGGTGACCGAGGTGGGGGGGGTCGAACGACCCGCCGAAGAGGGCGATGTGCATGCCGGCCATTGGAGCGGACCCGTGTACTCCCGGCAAGCACGGTCCGGTCCGTCGACCCGGACGGCGGTCCGCGGCGGCGTCGCCACGATTGGCAAATGGGCTGGAAAATCCACGCTGTCCGCCATTATCACTGGGCACGCGGCAACCGCCGCGCTGCTTCCGGCAGTCGGACCGGCGGACGCTCGACCATGGAACAACCTCCGCACGGCAGCGTCGACAGGCCCGGTGATGCGCCGCCAGCGCGCCGCCAGCAGGGGCGCGAAGCGGCAGTCGCCGGCCTGCTCTACGGCGAGTTCGCCGACAGCAGCGGAACCGCGGGCGCACGCGCGATCAGCGCCCTGCGCGCTGAAGCCGCTGAAACCGCTGAAGCCGCTGAAGCCGCGGACGCGCGCGGGCACGCAGAGCCGCCCCTGCCGCGCCGCGTCACCACCTCGCGCCTGGTGCGCGCGATCAGGCACCAGGATCCTGCCGACGGGGCGGGCGCGCGCGCCAGCTCTTCCAGCGGCGTCGCGGCGGTGCGCAGTGGAGGCTGGCGGCGCATGGTCCGCCACCCGCGCGCCGCTACCCTGGCCAGCGCGGCGGTGGCGGTCGGCCTGGTGATCGCCGTCGCCACCGTGCTCACCTTCGCGGGCGGACCGGCGGATGAACGCGCGCCCACCATCTTGCTCTCCAATGGCGCGGTCAGCATCATCACCCTCGCCGAGCGCCGGGCGGTGGGCCGCAACGACCTCCTCGCCCCCGGTGGCCAGCTGGTGACTGGAGCGGGGAGCAGCGCGCGCCTGCGCTACGCCGATGGCACCGTGCTCGAAGTCACCGCCAACACCCGCCTGGACAACCTCGAGACTGCCAATGCCCAGGGCGCGCAGAAGGCGCTGCGCCTGCATTCCGGCTCGTTGCACGCCGAGATCGTGCACCAGCCCGCGGGCCGCCCGCTGCTCATCGCCACCGCTGACGCCCAGGCCGAGGTGATCGGCACCCGCCTGATCCTCGATGCCAAGACCAGCGATACCCGGCTGAGCGTGGAGAAGGGCCTGGTGCGCCTGGTGCGCAATGCCGACCGCAAGAGCGTGGAGGTGCCGGCGGGCAAGCGCGTGGTGGCCGAGGAGACCGGTGCGCTCATCGTGCAGGACAGTCCGACCCCGCCGCCGCCGGTGGAGCGTCCGCTCACCCCGGTGTGGGACGGCACCGGCAGCGGGCTGACCGGCGACTACTTCAATGGCATCGAGTTGATCGCCACTGAGCGCGTCGCCACCCGTCTCGACCCGGTGATCGATTTCGACTGGGGCTTCGAGAGCTCACCCCTGCCGGAACTGCACCACGAGTTCTACAGCGTGCGCTGGCACGGGCAGCTCGAGGCGCGCTTCAGCGAGGAGTACCTCTTCACCACCCTCTCCGACGACGGCGTGCGCCTGTGGATCGACGGCACCCTGCTGATCGACAACTGGTTCGAGCATCCCGAACTGCAGCAGGCCGCGCATTGCGAGCTCAGCGCCGGGCATCGCCACACCATCGTGCTCGAATACTGCGAGTGGAAGCGCTACGCGCTCGTCCGCCTCTGCTGGCAGAGCCGCCACCAGGCACGCGAGGTGGTTCCGCGCTGCCAGCTCTATCCTGACGCCGCCACGCCCTGAGCCTCACCATGCGCACCCTGCCTGCATGCGTGCTCTGCCTGGGACTTTGCCTCGGCCTCGCCGCCCAGCTGCTCTCCGAAGACGCCGGGCCCACCCACGACGAGGCCCTGCGCACCCTGCTCAAGGCCCTGGCCGCGGCGCCGCCCGAGAAGCAGATCAGCCTGTTGCGTCCATTGGCAGAATGGCTCGCTCCCCCGGCCGGCGCGCCGGCGAATGCCATGACGCCCTTCGCCGCCCTCGACATCCTCGATGGCCAGGTCAATAACGGCGGATTCGAGCAGTATTTTAGCAATGGCTCGGGGAGCGACTGGAAGGCCGCGCTCGAGGCCCTGGAGATGATCAAGGATCAACTCGAGGCAAAGACCTTCAAAGCTATCGCCGATTCCTTCGGAACCGGTGGACCGTCGACCGACAATGCCCAGCGCACGGCCCAAGTGGCGAAGATGTCGGACCAATTGCTCGCCATGTGGGGGCTGGTCGACAAGCAGTGGTACCGCCACGCGGAAGAGCGGAAGCGGGCGCTGCAGCGTTGGTACGTGGCTGAGGAGGCCCACCTGGTGTTCAGGCCGAAGGCGACCCGCCTGCTCACCTTTCATGGCGAATGCCTGATGAGCGACGCATACGGAAAAACCTGGGGAGAGGGGCTCCAGGCCGTCATCGAGAAGGATCCCCGCTGCCGCCTCTCGGGCTGGATGGGGAGCGATTTCAAGCTTGAGAGCATGGTCGAGGGGAGCCTGGGAACGCCCAGCGACGTCCTGCAGCTGGTCTGCCTGCCCGCCGCCGATCCCAATCTCCGCGCCTTCCTCGCCGGCTTCGCGCAGCTGGCGCCGGTCACCTCGATCCAGTGCGTTGTCGTCGGCCACCTGCCGGCCGGCATCGCGCCACCACCGTGCGACTGGTGCCTGCTGCTCGAGGACATGGGCCCGGACAATGCACAGGCCCTGCAGCAGGTCCTCGACCGGCGCCTGCTGGCAGCACCCGCCGGGAAGTGATGGGCGGACCAGCTGGCGCGACTGCGCCCGCGCGCGGTGGCGATCGGCTGTCGGGATGCGAACCCTGCTCGCTTTTCGCTGCTCGCTGCTCGCTACTCGCCTTCGCTGCGACTCTTGAGCACGGCCATGAAGGCGGCCTGGGGCACCTCGACGCTGCCGATCATCTTCATGCGCTTCTTGCCCTCCTTCTGCTTCTCGAGCAGCTTGCGCTTACGTGTGACGTCGCCGCCATAACACTTGGCGGTGACGTTCTTGCCCACCGATTTGATGGTCTCGCGCGCGATCACCCGGGTGCCGATCGCGGCCTGCAGGGCGACCTCGAAGAGGTGCTTGGGGATCTCCTCTTTGAGCGCCTTGATGATGGCGCGACCGCGGTACTCGGAGTCGTTCTTGTGGCAAATGAAGGCGAGCGCGTCGCACGCATTGTTGTGCACCAGGATGTCCACCCGTACCAGGTCGGCCTCCTGATAGCCGCAGAACTCGTAGTCCATGGTGCCGTAGCCCTGGGTCACGCTCTTGAGCTTGTCGAAGAGGTCGTAGATGACCTCGGCGAGCGGCATCTTGTAAGTCAGCACGCAGCGCGCGGTGCCGAGGTACTCCTGCTTCTGGAATTCGCCGCGGCGGTCCGCCACCAGCTGCATGACGGCGCCGATCTTGTCCGCCGGCAGCATGAAGTGGATGGTCACCAACGGCTCTTCGATCGAGTCGTAGCCGTCGCGCGGCAACTCGCCGGGAGTGGTGATCTCGAGCGAGCGCGGCTTGAGGGTGCCGTCCTTTTCGAACTCCTCCGGCGCGGTGGCGCCGCGCAGGTTGACCACGTAGGTCACCGTCGGCGCGGTCTGCACCATGA
>JAYVMM010000904.1:0-2559 GCA_043758975.1 Planctomycetota bacterium
CGCCGGCGCGCGCGACCTTCAAGCACAGCCAGGGCGACATCACTCTCGAGCGCAAATACCACTACGCGCTCGCCTGCTACGCCAAGCGCAACGCCCACCCCAAGGTGCTGGCCAAGATCGCCCTGATGGGCGCGTGGGCGATCCGCTCGCGCCTCAACCTGATCATCTCCAATCCCGCCCTCGCCGGCGGCTATGAGGAGGTCAACGACAAGGTGGTGCGCCACATCAAGGACGGCGAATCCTTCAGCCTCGGCAAGTGGCTGCCGATCTACCGCGACATCTTCGAGAACGCGCGGTTGAACAATGAGGCCTACACGGTGGCCGGCCTGGTCTACTTCGGCATGGCGATGCGCCATGGCGACCTCGGCGACTGCCGCACCATCCTCACCAAGCTCTCCGAACGGCTCAAGGAGGCCAAGGACTCCGAGGTCATGCGCGGCCTGGTGCGCGAGCGCTCGCACATGCTCAAGGAGTATCTCGAGTTCACCGACCAGGCGGCGAAGTCGTTCATGGAAGGGATCGCAACCGAGGAGTTCACCCGCCACGAACTGCCCAACGTCGTGCTCGAGGTCGCCGAGTGCCTGCGCCGCCTGGGCGACGCCAACGGCCTCGCGCCCGAGGCCAAGGTGCATGACGTCTACCTCCCGCGCGCGCTCGACTGGTACCTGACCCTGGCCAAGATGGCGGAGACCCAGCCCAAGTTTCGCGACGAGTTCCACCAGCAGGGCGTGGCGCCCGGGCCGGATGCTCCGATCGAGGTCCAGCTCGGCTGGATCAGCGACGGCCATATCGCCGACCTGGTTAAGCTCGGCCTGGTCTCCAGCGGCCTCCCCACCGGCCCGGACAAGGCCCTGCTCAACGCCATCCTCTATGAAGGCCTCGGCACGCTGGCCTACAAGAACCCGGCCTGGAAGCCGATCACCGGCGCCACCCAGGACGACTCCGCCATGCTGCTCAACATCATCGGCAAGGCGCTGCTCGACTTCAACTACCGCACCAACCTGTGGCCCAAGGAACTCGGTGAGCTGTGGGAGCGCGACTTCATCAAGGACCGCAACTACCTCAACCGCTTCCACTGCCCGGTCACCGGCAAGCCATTTGCCTATATCGAGCCGAGCGAGGACCTCTCGCACCTGGCGCTCAAGACCGTGCTGGTGGCGACCTCGGCGCCGATCCCGGTGCCCAACCTCGGCGATCGCTACGCCGCCTACCTGCTCAACAACACGACGGTGTGGAGCGTGCGCCCGATCAAGCCGGGCGAGGTCTACCAGACTCCCTGAACACAGAGGCGGACGACCATGCGGTTGTGTGAGGTCATCGGCCAGAACGCCCTCACCCGCCTGATGGCGCGGCTGATCGCGCGCGGGCGCCTGCCGCCGGCTCTCCTGCTCGAGGGCGTGCCCGGGTGCGGACGGCGCACGCTCTCGCTCGCCATCGCCCAGGCGGTGCTGTGCCAGCAGAGGCGCGACGGCGACGCCTGCGGCGCGTGCGCCTCCTGCCGCATGGTGGTCGAGTGCAGCCACCCCGACCTGGTCAGCCTGCCCCACGACAGCCAGGGCGACGAGCTCGGGGTCGAGCTGGTGCGCACCGCCGTCGCCGAGGCGGCCTACCAGAGCCCGTTGATCGGCACGGCGCGGGTCTTCCTCCTGCCTGGCGTCGAGCGCTTCAATCTCGCCTCCGCCAACACCCTGCTCAAGGTGCTCGAAGAGCCGCCGCAGGGCACCCACCTCATCATGACCACCGCCAGCGCCGGCGCCGTGCTGCGCACCATCCGCTCGCGCACCCAGCTCCACCGCCTGGCCCCGCTGACCGTGGGCGATCTCGAGCGCGTGCTGCTGCAGCTCGGGCTCGGCGCGGCGGAGGCGCACGCGCGCGCGGGTGCGGGTGCGGGCGCTGGCAGCCACCGCGGCATCCATCTCGGCGAGGAGGCGCCGCCGTTGGCGGCGATGGTCAAGCTCTGCCGCGAGGGGCACGACCCGGCGCTGGTGGCCGAGGTGGTCGCCGGGCTGCCGCAGAGCCAGCGCGAGGATGGCGAGACCAGCCTCGCCGCCGAGCAGCGGCGCGTGCTCACGGGCTGGCTGCGCGCCCTGCTGCAGGAGTTGCGCCCGGGCCTGCGCGGAGCGCACGCCCTCGCCGACGCCGATGCCATAGAGCGCGTGCTGCAGCTGCAGCGCGACGTCCACCGCAACATCGCACCGCAGCTGGTGGTCGAGGGTCTGGCGCTGGGAGCGCGCTGAGCGGAGCGTGCCGAATGTGCCGGCTGGTGCACGCTGCCGGCTTTTTTGGCTGCTGGACGCAACGTATAAGCTGTAGTTGCAAAGCGTGGACCGGGTGCTTCAATTCCGCTGATCGGGAGCAGTCATGGGACGCGATGCGCTTCTCGATATGTACCTCAAGGATGTCTCGGGCTTCTCCGTTCTCACTCGTGAGCAGGAATGCGCGCTGGCGCGCCGCCTGCGCAAGGGTGACCGCGCCTCGCGCCAGGAGCTGATCCAGTGCAATCTGCGCCTGGTGGTGAGCGTGGCCCGCCAGTATGAGAACCAGGGCATGCAGATCCTC
>JAYVMM010000905.1:0-8430 GCA_043758975.1 Planctomycetota bacterium
TGGGGCTTCTACCTCGGCCGCACCGGCGCCGTCGGGCGCTGGGAATGGCATTTCTGCTTTAGCGATTCCGGCTCGACCCAGGGCTATCCCAACTTGGACGAATGGTACAACCCCTTCACCGCCAGCGACGGCTTCGCCCCGCATGCCCCCGCGGGCCATCCCGGGGCGATGCTTTTCAAGTCGGTCTTCTTCACGGTCGCCGAGGGCATCACCGATGCCACCTACTGGTGCACCCTCGAGCAGGCGCTGGCCATGGCTGGGAGCGATCCCCAGAAGGCGGCGGCGGTCAGTGCCGGGCGCGCGCTGGTGGCCGAGATCCTGCAGGCGATCCCCTTCCTGCCCGGGGTGCAAGGCCTGGGCTCGCCGGCCGAGGGCGCCCTGGTCGGGCAGGGCCTGCAGACGCCGGCGGCGGCGCGCTGCAGCGAGTGGCGCCACCGCATCGCGCTGGCGCTGGTCGACCTGCAGCGCTGAGCGCATCCAGGCGCAGGAATGCGGCGGGCGCTTGCGGCGGCGCCCACGGCGCGGCGGCCTTACGGCTACGGCTACGGCTACGGCTACGGCGCGCCGGCGCCGAGTGGGATCGGGCGGTTGAGCGGAAAGGCGCGCAGGCTGCCGCGCCGGTCGACCACCAGCACGCGGTCAGGGAGGAAGAGCGGCGCGCACAGCACCCCGTCGATGAGGCGCAGGCGGTGCAGCTCCTTGTGGTCGGCGGCCTGGAAGAGGTGGAGGAGGTGGCGGTTGGGGTCGTAGAAGGAGAGCACCCCGCCGTGCAGGCAGAGCTGCTCCACCGCGGTGCCTTCGCCCAGGGTCAGCTTCCAGCGTTCGCTCAGCTGGCCGCCGGCGTACTGGTAGAGGTGCAGCTCCTGCGCGCTCGCCGCTGCCAGATCGTCGCCGTCGTTGGCCACCGCCCGCAGGCCGCTGGCGATGCTCGCCGACTGGTAGTCGCCGCCGCCCTTGTCCTGGTAGGCGACGACCGCGTTCGCGCCCGGGACCACCAGCAGCCCGCCATGCCCGAGTGCGCACACTCCTGCGCGGCGCGGGCCGGAGATCAGGCAGGAGTGCAGCGGCTTGCCTTCCTGGTCAAGGACGTGGATGGCGTGGTCATCGATCGCCAGCAGCTGCTCGCCGCGGGTGAAGACGTCGGGCGGGAGGTTGCTCTCCAGCTCCAGGCTCCACAGGGTCTTGCCCTCGGAGGTGAGGTGCACCTCGCTCTGCCCGAGCATCTTGGCGACCTCCTCCTTGGGGGTGCCGAAGGCGGCCTTGGGCTCCCACGGCTTGGCGCCGGTGAACACCGCCTTGGCGTTGAGGCGCAGCACCAGCTCGGCGGTGGCGAAGGTCGCCGGGGCATGGTCGGCGCGCGCGATGAGCTCGGCGTGCAGGCCGCCTGCGAGCTTGGCCACCCGGCACAGCGCGCCGTTGCTGGTCGACAGCAGGAAGCCGTCGGCGTCGCCGGCGAGCAGCGCGCTCCAGGTCCAGGAGCGTTCGGCCAGCCCGGTGACCGCACCACCGGCGTGGAACTGCATGGTCGCCGGCGGCGGGCTGCCGTCGGCGGGGCTGACCGCCTGCACCAGCTGCGGGGTGGCCATCAGCACGGTGCCGGCGGCGTTCTCCAGAGCGGCCCAGGCCGGGGCGGCGGCGGGCGCCACCATGGTCCACAGCGGCGGTTCCTCCATGGTGATCTGGCTGCGCTGCTCGCTGAGGGTGGAATCGGGCGGGATGGTGAGGGTGGACTCGAGGTAGCCGGGCGCCGACACCACCACGGTGAGCGCGCGCTGGGCGCTGCGGCAGAACACCATGCCCCCGGCGTTGGACGCGGCCTTGGCGTCGATGGCGGCGCCGTCGAGGGTGGCGGTGCAGGTTGGCGGACAGTCCACCAGCTGCAGGCGTCCGGGGCGCGGCAGGCGCGCGATGTAGTCGCCGGCGCGCTGGCGCGTGGTGCGGAAGGCGGTGGCGAGGGCCAGGGCCTTGGCCGGATCGCTGATGCGCACCGCCTCGATGGCGGCGGAATCCTTGTCCAGCACCGCGAGCTCAGTGTCGATGCGGCTCACCAGCTGCTGCGCCTCCTCCGCATTGACGCCCGGCAGCGCCGCTGCCGCCTTGGCCGCCTTGAGCATCTCGCTCCACGGACGCACACCGTCCTTGGTCTCGCTGGTGAGGCTGAAGAGCACGGCGTTGGCCTTGGCGCGCTCGCTGAGGTTGCCTGAAGTGGGGGTCTTGTCGTCGCTCAGGAGGTGGGTCGGGGGCGGCAGTGACGCCGCCTGCTGCTGCGCCGGGGTCAGCACCGCTGCCGGCCTGGTCGCCACCCACCAGCCGCCAGCGCCGGCGGCGCTCAGCCCGCCAATGACCGCGAGCAGCACCAGCTGGCGCCGCGGGCGCCCGGCGGCGGCGCGCGCCGCCGCCGCCTTGGCCCCCACCGCGGTGGTCTCTGCGGGCGTGGGCGCCTTGCGCGCCGCCACCTCGTAGGCGGAGGCGGCATCCTGCCAGCGCCCCTCGGCGGCGAACTCGTCGCCCTTCTTGAGGTTGGCCTGGTAGGCCTTGGCGCGGTCATCGCCGCTCGCCGCCGCGGTCGCCGCGCGCAGCATCTCCGCGCTGGGGCGGTTGCGCACCACCTTGTCCTCGCTTGCAGCGCCGGCAGCACCGCCGCCGCTGCCGGCGGCGGCCACGGTCTTGGTCTTGGCCTTGGCCTTGGCCGCCTTCTTCTCGTACCAGTCGGGCGGCAGCGGGAGGGGCAGGTCCTCATCGTGGCTGGCCACCGGCGGCGGCGCCGCCTTGACGCTGGAGGCGCGCTCGCGCAGCGCTGGCGGCTCGGCTGCAGGCGGGGGCGGCAGCTCTGCGTTGTCGCTGCTGGAGGACGACGGCTCACTCATGGTGGTGCTCCCCGGGCGTGCCTGACCGCTGAGCCTGCGGTCCTGAAGGGGGGAAGACAAGCCATTTCGGCCTGGATGCGCACCCACCCGCCCGTGCCGGCGCGCACACTGGGGGACGATAATTACCGCGCGCCGCCGCTTAGCGCGGTGAGGGTGACGGCGGCGGTGGCGGCGCGCCGCTGCATGCCGCCACCGCCGCCGCGCACACCGGGCAGCGCTCCGGCCAGGCGCCATAGAGCGTGCGGAAGTCGTCGCCGAGCTCGCCCGCCTTCAGCCCTTTGAGCAGCAGTTCGCCCTGGTCGCGCCGGGCGGCGACCGCGGCGCTCCAGCTGATGCGCTCGTCGTCGGCCAGGCGCATGAGGGCGAAGCGCCGCCGCACCCACTCGCCGACCAGCTCCTCGAGCACTGTCGCGCGCGTCGCGCGCTCGCTGCTGCGCAACCGCTTGCGCACCGCCTCGGCCAGCCCGGCGCCGAAGCGGTCGCGCCCAGCCTTGTCGGTGAGGAAGCGTCCGCGCTCGCGGTATAGGCGCAGGGCATCGACCACCGGCATGCACAGCGGGCAGCCCCACACGAAGAGCTCCTCGAGGCGGGTGCCGCCGGTGTCGGGATTGCGCGGCAGCAGGAGGTCGATGTCCTCGCTCGCCACCCCGTCGCGCAGGCAGCCCTCGAGCACGGCCATGAACACCAGCTGCCCGACCGCATCAGTGAGGCGGTCCGCCGGCGCCACCAGCGGCGGGCTGTCGGCGGCGGTGAGCGCGCCCATGAGCAGGGCGAGGCACAGCATGGCCGGGCACAGCAGGCCCGCCGCGCGCAGGCTCGGCATGGGCGCGGGGCGGCGGCGGGGCATCGGCAGGATCCAGGCGTGGGCGGGAGGCGGTAGCGAGTGGTGACCGGTGGCGGTTGGCTGGGAGCCTAGGGCGGAGGCGGGCGCGGGGAACGGCGGAGGCGCGCGTGCGCGCGCCGCGGTTTCCGGTTGGCGCGCCGTGCCTGTGCCCTAGCGTCGAGCGCGCATGCCAGGCACGGTCACGGTCAGCGATCTGAGCAAGCGCTACGGCGCGGTGCAGGCCGTGCGCGGCCTGAGCTTCAGCGTCGCCGCCGGCGAGGTCTTCGGCATGCTCGGCCCCAACGGCGCCGGCAAGACCACCACCATCGAATGCCTGATCGGCCTGCGCGAGCCCGATGGCGGCACCATCGAGGTGTGCGGCTTCGATGCGCGCCGCCAGCCGCGCGAGGTCAAGGAGCGCATCGGCGTGCAGCTGCAGGCCACCGCGCTGCAGGACCTGCTCAGCGTGCGCGAGGCGCTTCGTCTGTTCGGCTCCTTCTACCGCCGCCGCGCCGACCCCGAACGCCTGCTCGCGCGCTTCGCGCTCACCGACAAGGCCGACGCCCGCTTCGCCAGCCTCTCGGGCGGCCAGCAGCAGCGCGTGGCGATGGCGCTCGCGCTGGTCAACGAGCCCGAGCTCCTGCTGCTCGACGAGCCCACCGCCGGGCTCGATCCCCAAGCGCGGCGGGAGCTGCACGGGGTGATCCGCGAGCTCAAGGCCGACGGGCGCACCGTGCTGCTGACCACCCACTACATCGAGGAGGCCGAGCTGTTGTGCGATCGCGTGGCGATCGTCGACGGCGGGCGCATCATCGCCTGCGACACCCCGGCGCGCCTGATCAGCCAGACCCCGACCCCGACCCGCATCTCGCTCACCACCGCCGCCCCGCTCAGCGCCGAGCGCCTGGGCGCGCTGCCGGGGGTGCTGAAGGCCGAGGTCGCCGACCGCCACGCGCTGGTCTCGACCGGGAGCATCAACCACACCATCATCGAGGTGGTGCGCTTGCTCGAGGCCACCGGTGTGGAACTGCTCGACCTGCAGATCAAAAAGCCCAGCCTCGAGGACGTCTTCATCGAGAAGACCGGCCGGAAGCTGAGGGACTGATGCGCGGCTTCTGGCAACATTTCCTCGTCACCCTGCTGCTCAACTGCCGCAACGTGCAGGCGCTGGTCTTCGGCTACGGCGTGCCGGTGTTCTTCCTGGTCGCCTTCGCCGCGGTGTTCGGCCATGACGCCAAGCGGCTGTCGGAGGTGATGGGCCAGCTGATGACCATCTCAGCCCTCGGCGGCGCCTGCTTCGGTCTGCCCATCGCGATGGTCTCCGAGCGCGACCGCGGGGTGTGGCGGCGCTACCGCCTGACCCCCCTGGGCAGCGGCTGGTTCCTGGTCAGCACCATGCTCGCGCGCTACGTCCTGGTGCTCAGCTCGGCGGGTCTCCAGTTCGTGCTCGCGCTGGTGGTCTACCGCATGCCCTTCCCGCTCTACCCGTTCGAGATGCTGCTCGCCTTCACCTGCGCCGCCTTCGCCTTCATCGGCATCGGCCTGATCATCGCCAGCCTGGCCAACAGCATCGGCTCGGTGCAGGCGCTCGGGCAGAGCCTGTTCCTGCCCATGATCATGATCGGCGGCGTGGGCATCCCGCTGCACGTGCTGCCGGGCTGGGCCAAGCAGGTCTCGCTCTTCCTGCCCGGGCGCTACGCCGTCGACGCCATCGAGAACGCCTTCCGCGCCGGCGGGCTCTCGCGCGATTACTACAGCCTGGCGGCGCTGCTTTTGATCGGCGTCGCCGCCACCATCGCCGGCTGGAAGCTGTTCCGCTGGGAATCGAGCGCCCGCCTCGAGCGCCACGCTGTCTGGTGGATCCTGCTCGCGGTCGGGGTGTGGGTGCTCTCCGGCACCATCGCCCTGGCCTTCCACCTCGCCCCGGGCTGAGCGGGTCGCCAGCGCTCCGGCTCCGGCTCCGGCTCCGGCTCCGGCTCCGGCTCCGGCTTCAGTTTCATTTTCAAAAAGTGTAGATCAGGCCGACCAGGGCGTTCTCCACCACCCCCCACTGAATGGTAGCCGGGGACGTTGCTCGTCGCCTCGCGCGGTCTGGTCGCGTCGTACGCGCGCAGGGCGAGGTCGACCGCGAGGTACGTGTTCAGCTGCGCCTTGATCTCTGCCGTCACCAGGTTGACGACGTGCTTGAGATCCTTGAACTTGCTGTGCCCTTCGAATTGGATGAAGAAGCGCAGGTCCTTGCTCAGCTGGTGGTCGTCGCGCAGGTAGGCCTCCGGCCCGATCTGGAAGTTCCCCCGCGGTGCCGGCAGCGCGTCGCCCCATGGTGTGGTCCCGCGCACGCCCAGGCGCCATCCCAGCTCGTTCTGCTCGCGCTCAGCGGACTTCTGGGTGAGGTCGGGGGAGATCAGGACGTTCTCCCACAGCTGGCCGATGCCGATGCCGATGCCGATGCCGATGCCGGCGCTGACGTAGACGGTGAAGGGATCGAACTCCTGGTTGCTGGCGTTGGCGGACGGCGGACCGACGAACTCGCTGGCCGCGCCCCACGCCAGGTAGACGAAGGTGGGGTCGTAGAAGACGTCTGACCGCCAGAAACGTGCGACCGACGGGCATTTGTAGCCGCCGTCATTCGCGTTAGACTGCCCGGCGACTACCCGCAGAGCCGCCATGCCCCCACCCGCCCCCGCCGCCATCCTCCTGCTCGCGCTCGCCAGCGCGCTGTGCGCTGGCGACGCCCCGCCGGCACCAGTGACGGAGAAGGAGATCGCCGCGCTGAACTTCGAGGAGGTCGCCAACGACAACGACTTCGTCTCGCCCTTCGCGCGCAACTTCGACTCGCTCAAGGACTCCGACGAACGGCGCAAGGACTGGGACGCCTTCACCGACAAGCTCGACATGTGGGGTCCGGGCAAGGTGCCCGAGGCCAACGAGCGCGTGCGCAACCTGCTCAGCGTGCCGGCGCTGATGGACGTCGGCGAGGGCCAGTTCGAGTCCGAGACCCCGCTGCTGATCTACCAGCGCCTGAGCCACGAGTACACCAAGGAGCAGCTCACCGCGCTGCTCAGTCAGATCGTATTCCACCCCGACTACGGCAGCGTGGTCACCACCGCGCCCGAACTCGACCTCAGCGTCGGGGTGGGCGAAGACCGCGTGCGCGAACGGGTGCAGATCTACGCCAAGAAAATGCTCGGGCGGGTGCTCGGCAAGCTGCCGCTCGACCAGCAGTAGCCGGCAGCCAGCAGCCAATACACTGCCACCCGCGTTGCCGGCGCCGCCGCCTTCGCGGTCGCGGCGCCTCTCAGCGCGCGCTCTCCACGCTGATGATCTTGGCCGGGGCGTGGCAGCGCAGCTTGGCTTGCCCGAGGGTGGGCGCGCGGTTGGCCAGGCTGGCCAGACCGACGAGGTCGATGGCGGAGGTGGTATAGGGCGCATGGTAGCGCCACAGCACGCGCACCTCGGCGCCGTCGACGGGGGCGCCGGGCGGGAACTGCGCGCTGGTGAAGGCCGGGGTGAGGTCGGTGACGGCGGGCGGCGAGCCCGGCTGGGTGGCCGGGGTGAGCGGGATTTCCGGCACCAGGCTCGCGGTGGCGGCGTTGTGCACGGCGACCCAGTCGAAGCCCTGGGCGAGGGCGCGCGCCGCGACATCGAAGGTCGGCGCGCCATAGGTCGGTGCGCTCCCGGCGACCACCGGCCAGCCCATCACCTTGGCGTCATCGAGCAGGGTGAGGTAGCCGAGGCTGGGCAGGGTCACGGGATCGACGGCGAACAGCGCGTCGTAGAAGCGCAGCGGGAAGCCGGCCCAGGCATAGGTGCGGCTGCGCAGCGCCGCCGCCTGCTGGACGGGCGTAAGCTTGGTCCATTGGCTCGAGGTCAGGTTGGGGAGCGCGCTGGGGTAGCGCGGCCACCAGCCGATCACCAGCGCGCCGTTCCACGGCGTGGCGTTGCCGCTGGAGAACTCCGGCGGGCAGCTGCCGTAGAGGCCGCGCAGCCAGGGCGCGGTGAAGCCGTCGGGAGCGGCGATCAGCTCCACCGTCTGCCCATCGAGGCTGGTGATCAGGAGCGCGGGCGCGTCGATGGACGGCGCGGCAAGCGGGGGATTGGCGTTGGGCACCGGCGCGAAGGACAGCGGGCCCTGGAAGCTCTGCGGCAGCGCCGCCGCCAACGGCGCCACCGGGCCGATGGGCAGATAGACCATGGGCTCGGGGCCGCTGTGGATGCACAGGGGCGAGCCGAGCTGGCTGCGCCCGATGAGGTCGATGTAGGCGATCACCGCCTGGCCCGTGCCGGGGTCGTAGTGGGTCTGGTAGGGGAAGACCTCGCCGCCGATCTGCACCAGCCCGTAGCCGGTGCTGGTGGGCTGCGGTTGGACGCTGGGCACGATGGTCAGCGGGCTGCTGGTCGAGACCGCGGTGGCCTGGTCGAGCCATGCGACCGTAGGCGCGGCGAGCTCGTTGCCGCTGGCATCGAGCGTCCACGGCATGACCGCGGTCGCGGTGACGGTGCCGCCCGGGGCCACCGTAGCCGCCACCGTGATGGTCACGCCGATGGTCGGCTGGTTGAGCGCCGGGCCGCCGCTGACGGCGTCGATGGCGCCCTCCATCACCACCACCGCGACGGGGTTGCTCGTCGCGAGGCGATCGTCGGTGGCGCCGATGTAGGTGCGTCGGTCGTCGGCCTTCCCGCTCTGCAGGAAGCCGGTGCTGAAGGCGTTGGTCCACGGCAGCAGGCTTGAGACATTGC
>JAYVMM010000906.1:0-2682 GCA_043758975.1 Planctomycetota bacterium
GCGCACCGCGGCACTGAGCGCGCGCAGCACCGGCACGGTCTCCTCCCAGCCCAGGCAGGCGTCGGTGATGCTCTGCCCGTAGGTCAGCGCGCAGCCCCGCTTGAGCTCCTGGCGCCCGGCGACGAGATGGCTCTCCATCATCACGCCGAAGATCGAGCCGTTGCCATTGATCAGCTGGGCACCGAGGTCGGCGGCGACCTCGGGCTGGCGGCGGTAGTCCTTGCTGCTGTTGCCATGGCTGCAATCGACCATCAGGCGCGCCGGCAGCCCAGCCTCGACCAGCGTGCGCCCGGCGCGCGCGACATGCTCGGCGCCGTAGTTCGGGCCGGAGGCGGCGCCGCGCAGGATGACATGGCAGTCGGGGTTGCCCTTGGTGGCGACGATCGCCGCCAGGCCATCCTTGGTCACCGAGAGGAAGTGGTGCGGGTTGGCGGCGGCGCGGATGGCGTCGACCGCGATCTGCAGGTTGCCGTCGGTGCCATTCTTGAAGCCGACCGGCACCGACAGCCCGGAGGCGAGCTCGCGGTGGACCTGCGATTCGGTGGTGCGCGCGCCGATCGCCCCCCACGACACCAGGTCGGCGAAGAACTGCGGCGAGATGGGGTCGAGGAACTCGCAGCCCGCCGGCAGACCGAGCTCGGCGAGGTCGCAGAGCAGGCGGCGGCCCTTGCGTAGCCCTTCGTTGATGGCGAAGGTGCCGTCGAGGTGGGGGTCGTTGATCAGGCCCTTCCAGCCATTGATGGTGCGCGGCTTCTCGAAGTACACCCGCATCACCACATAGAGGTCCTGGCGCAGCTCCTCGGCCAGGGTCTTCAGGCGGGTGGCGTACTCCTCAGCGGCCTGGAGTTCGTGGATCGAGCACGGGCCCACCACCACCACCAGGCGGTCGTCCTCGCCGCGCAGGATGCGCGCGAGCGCCTGGCGCGCGAGCGCGACGATGGTCGAGGCGCGCTCCGAGACCGGCAGCTCCTCCATCAGGATGGCCGGCGGCAGCAGGGGCTTGAGGCGGTCGATGCGGACGTCGTCGGTGATGTAGCGCATGGGGAGGGCCGACCTTGGGGCTTCCGGCGCCGTGCCAAGCGGAAATCCGCCCTCCCCCCTGGCGGGGCGGGCGGCGGGCGCGATCATCGTGCGCACGTGCAGCGCCTGCCGATCGACGACATCATGGCGCACCTGCTGACCGAGGTCGGCGCCGCGCGCCGCCTGGTGCTCACCGCCCCGCCGGGCTCGGGCAAGAGCACGCGCGTGCCGCCGGCGCTGCTCGGCCTGGGCGCGGGCAGCGTGCTGCTGCTGCAGCCGCGCCGGGTGGCGGCGCGCAGCCTGGCGGCGCGCATCGCCAGCGAGCGCGGCTGGCGCCTCGGCGAGGAGGTCGGCTACCAGGTGCGCTTCGAGCGCGTCGGCTCCCGGAACACGCGGTTGTGGGTGATGACCGAGGGCACCCTCACCCGCCGCCTGCAGGACGACCCCTACCTCGAGGGCGTGCAGGCGGTGGTGCTCGACGAGTTCCACGAACGCAGCCTCAACAGCGATCTCGCCCTCGCCTGGCTGGCCGAGCTCCGGCGCACGGTGCGCCCGGAGCTCGCGCTGGTGGTGATGTCGGCGACCATGGACGCGGCTCCGGTGGCGCGCTTCCTCGATGGCGCCCCGCTGCTCGACGCCGGCACCCCGCCGCATCCGGTGGCGCTGCGCCACCTCCCCAGCGAGCGCACGCTGCCGCTCGGCGGGCAGGTCGCCAGCGCGGTCACCCAGGCGCTCGGCCAGGAGGATTGCGGCGACGTGCTGGTCTTCCTGCCCGGGGTGGGCGAGATCCGCGCCTGCGCGGATGCGCTCACGGGCTGCGCCGCCGAGGTGCTGCCGCTGCACGGTCGCCTCAGTCTCGACGAGCAGGAGCGCGCGCTGCGCCCGGGGCCACGCCAGCGCGTGATCCTCAGTACCAACGTCGCCGAGACCTCGCTCACCATCCCCGGGGTGCGCACGGTGATCGACAGCGGCCTGGTGCGGGTCAGCCGTTTCGACCCCGACCGCGGCCTCGACACCCTGGTCACCGAGGACATCAGCCAAGCCGCCGCCGCCCAGCGCGCCGGGCGCGCCGGACGCACCGCGCCCGGACGCTGCCTGCGCCTGTGGCCGCCGGCTGCCGACCTGCGCCGCCGCGCCTACACCGACCCCGAGATCGCGCGCGTCGACCTCGCCCCGGTGGTGCTCCTGCTCAAGGCCTGGCACGGCGACGATGTCACCCGCTTCCCGTGGTTCGAGGCGCCCGCGCCGGAGCGCCTCGCCCATGCCGAGGAACTGCTCGCCGCGCTCGGCGCCAGCGCCCGCGCAGGTGCCGCCGCCGCCCTCACCGCGCGCGGACGCCGCATCGCCGAGCTGCCGGTCCACCCCCGGCTCGGGCGGCTGATCCTCGACGCCCTCGACGCCGGCGCGCCGGCACTCGGCTGCAGCCTGGCCGCCCTGCTCAGCGGCGCCCCGGTGCGCAGCTCCGGCAGCGGGCCGCGGCACGCGCGCGAGGTCGCTCCGCCGAGCATGGTCGACGCCCGCGAGGACCTCGCGGCGCTGGCGCGCGCTGCCGGGCGCGGCTTCCCGTCCGCCCTGCGCGGCGAGGGCTTTGACCCCGGCGCGCTGTTCGAGGCGGCGCGCGTGCAGGGCGAGCTGCTGCGCGCGCTGCCGGTCGCGCGCGCC
>JAYVMM010000907.1:0-4117 GCA_043758975.1 Planctomycetota bacterium
GGTCGAGCGCGCTTGAGAGCGACGGCGACACCAGCCTGCTCAGCCATGGCACCTCACGCATGGTCATGACCACCCTGTCGCCGCGCGACGCCATCATCACTCTCCGCGGCGGACCCGGGCAGCAGGCCTGGGGCCATCCGCTCGAAGCGAGCGCACAGTACGAGCACGGTGGGCCGCAGCGCGACAAGCCGCCGCTCTGCCCCTGGCGCATCGAGGTCGCCGATCCTGGTGACAGTGCGCAGACGCTCTTCATCCACGTCTTCGAACTCGCTGATGAACCGGCGGCGGCGCCGACCGCGGTCACCCTGCGCGGCGCTGCTGACGTCAGCATCGGCTCCAAGTGGCAGTTGTCCTTCGCCACCAGCGGCGCGCCCGGCGGCAGCGTCAACGGCACCGCCCTGCCTGACCGCCTCGAACTCGAGGCCCAGTATGCGCCTGCGGTCTACCCGGCTCCGCCGGGCGCTCCTTGACGGCTTAGGGATCCAGGGGTTCCAGCGTTTCGCCAGCCAAGGCACGTTTGATCGCGTCGTAGACCGCCGTCACTAGGGCGCGTTTGGTACTGAATCCGTAACTGAGGATGACGACGATTTTGAGCGAACGTGCCGGTATCTTGTTGCCGCTGACGCAGGTGAACCAGTACGGCTCGCGGTTGATATCATTCAACCCAGAGAACAGAACGTCTTCCGGTGGCGCCTCGATGATGTCATGGAAGACCTGCTGCTCGAGCGCGGAAATGGGGTAGGCATTGAATTCCACCAGTATCCCATCGTCCAACGGCCCTTCTTGCGCCCTGAGTTCATCACCAAATCCGCGCATGAGGACCGGGTAGACCTGCCACGTCTTGGTGTGGAATCGGAGGACGGGCGACTGCTCCTTATCCAGGCCAACGGTCAGGCCTGGATAGTCCTTGGCCACATCGCTGTTGTCGAGTTGTTGGCGGATGCGCGTGAAGAGGACTGGCCTTTCCCGAGCTACGATCGCCCAGGCTGCCTTTTCTTGTGCATCGCTGGACGACACATCCTCAGCGGCGACGCTAGCCGCGCACCAGATCAGCAGCAGGGATATGGGCCAGTGAACCATGACCGCGTCCTTCCCTGTGACGAAATAGTACGAGGATGGGGATGTTCAATTCGACGCAATGAATTTTCCTCATACGCCACCAGGAGATAGAGACATCTCTCTCCACCTACGGCTCCTTAAGGCCGGATCCCCAGCGCTTCCAGCGCACCATGCTTCCAGCGCGCATCGCTTTGACCAAGCGATAACGCGTGCCAGCGCCAGAGCGGTCCCAGCAGCCAGCGAGGTGGTTGCCACCGCGCCCTCCTCCCGGGCAGGCCTCAGCCCCTCGTAAGGCGCCGCGGCGCTGGCGCGCTGGAGGCGCGTGGCAGCAGCGCGACCGGGAGCATGATCTCGCCATCTCCGCCGCCGCCCGCGGCGACGGCTGCCAGCAGCTCCTCCATGCCGCGCCGCCCGATCTCGCCCAGCGGCACCGCCGCGGTGGTCAGGCGCGGGGTGCAGAGCATGCCGGGCGCGGTGCCGTCGAAGCCGACCACGCTGAGCTGATCCGGGACCATGATGCCCGCCGCCGCCAGGGTCGCGAGCGCGCCCACCGCAGTCTCGTCATTCTGCGCCAAAAGCGCGGTACAGCCGCGGGCGGCGAAGCCGTCGCGCAGCCAATCCGCCATGTCGCGCCGCCCGCGCCCGATGAAGCCGTCGGCATGGTCCTGGCGGGACATCGCGCGCTGCCAGCGCGGATCGCAGCTGATGCCCGCCTCGGCCAGGGCAGCGCGGTAGCCGGCGACGCGCCTGGCGCAAATCGGGTTGCCGCGCGCGTCCTGCCCGCTCTGGAGCATGGTCAGGTAGGCGATGCGGCGGTGTCCGAGGCAAAGGAGATGGCGGGTGAGGTCACCCGCTGCGCGCTCATCGTCGGCGACCACGCAAGGCAGGCCGGCGACGCGCACCAGCAGGGAGATGCAGGGCAGGCCGCGCGGAATGCGCGCGCGCGCATTCTCGGCATCGGCATCGCTGATCAAAAGGCCGTCAAGCTCGCTCCACGGTGGCACCCCAGGGGAGTCCGGGAGCAGCTCGAGGCGCGCCTCGGCGGCGGCGGCGGCGGCGCGCGCGCCAGCCATCACCGCCAGCCAGTAGGGCGACGGCTGGTCGATCAGCACGGTGCCGAGACCGGCCACGCCGATGCGGGGATGGCGCGGGGCGGCGCGTACGGCGACGAACACCCCGCGGCGCGCGCGGCGCTCGATCAGCCCCTCCTGCGCGAGCAGGGCGTAGGCGCGCTCGACGGTGGCCTGCTGGGCGTGGTGGCGGAGACGCATCTCGCCGAAGGAGGGCAGGCGGTCGCCCGCGCGCAGCTCGCCGCCCGCGATGCGGCGGCGCAGGGCATCGGCAAGCCGGCGGTACTTGGTCGCGCCGCCGCCGGCGGGCGGTTCGGCGGTTGCTTTGGCCATGACCGTATAATGATACAGTTCTGATCTGTATCAATACAGAGCCCCGGCCCGGGGCGAGGAGCACCACCATGCGCGACCGCCTGACCGTCCCGCTGCTGATCGCCGCGCTCATCCTGCCCGGCGCCGGACTGTGTGGCGCCGACTACCACGTCGCGCCCGGCGGCGACGATGCGCACGACGGCCTCAGCCCGGCCACCGCCTGGCGCAGCGTGGGCAAGGTCAACGCCACCGCGTTCCTGCCCGGCGACCGCATCCTCTTCGCGCGCAGCGGCGCCTGGCACGAGGCGTTGACCGCGAGCACGAGCGGCGGCGACGGCAAGCCGATCATCTACGACGCCTACGGCAGCGGCGACAAGCCGGTGTTCTGGGGCAGCGACCCGCTCGCCGCCGGCGCCTGGCAGGAGCTCGCTCCGGGGCGCTACCGCTGCCGGCTGAGCGCCCCGACGGTAACCCAGGTGCTCGCCGACCACGGCACCGGCGCGCACGGGCAGTGGTATGGCTCAGGCACGGGCGTGGGCACCTTCAGCTACGAGGCGGGCGAGCTTACCCTGGAAAGCGCGAGCGATCCCCGCCGGGACGGGCGCAGCTACAGCGCGGTCAGCCGCCAGGACGTGGTCTCGTCGCACGGCAAGGACCACCTCGTCTTCCGCAACCTGCACGGCGAGGAGACTGCCGACCCCGCCAACGGCTACGTCTTCCGGGTCATGGGCAGCGTCGACGTTATCCTCGAGGACTGCGAGGCCTACCGCGGCGGGCGCCACAACTTCGGCGTCATCAACTCGACCGGCTTCATCGGGCGCCGGCTGCAGGCGGCGTGGGCCATCCCCAAGCAGGCCACCCTCTATGTCTCCTACTCCGGCAGCGAATCCGCCTACAGCGGCTGCACCGCGCAGTGGATCGACTGCGCCGGCGACCACTTCGAGGACGGCAGCATCTTCTTCGTCTGCCACGGACAAAAGCTCGGGCAGCTCACCTTCGTCAACCCGCACGACCATGGCGGTAAGATCTCGATCCTCGAGGACAGCCCGGACCAGCATGTGCGCATCGACGGCGGGTTGATCGAGGATGGCTCGCTCGAGTTGATCTGCTCGCACGCGGTGATCGACGGCACCACCTTCGCCGGCAGCTCGGCGGTCGACTGCTACGGCCATGACAACTTGCTGCAGAACCTCAAGATGGCGATCAAGCCCGAGCGCGGCGGGCCGACCGGCTACGGCGCCGCCATCCTCATGCGCAAGGGCGCGCGCGCCAACACCGTGCGCTTCTGCAGCGTGCTGATGGACCCCGCCGCCGGCACCGACAAGAGCTGCCTGCTGATGCTTGAACCGGGGCTGAACACGTCGTGGTACGGCAACATCCTGGTCGGCGGTTCGGCGGTCGGCGGCGCGGACCTCGGCGCCGCGGACGCCCGCCAGTGCGACTGCAACCTCTATGGCCCGGGCGCGACCATCGGCAGCCTCGCCCTCGCCGCCTGGCAGGCCAAAGGCTTCGCCGACCCCCACTCCCTCGCAAGCGACCCCCGCTTCACCGCGCCCGGCCAGGGCGACCTCACCCTGCGCGCGGACTCGCCGGCGCGCACCGCCGCCGCCGCCGTCGCTCCCCTGCTCAAGGACCTGCCGCTCGCGCACGACGCCGCCGGGCGCGCGCGTCCGCGC
>JAYVMM010000908.1:0-3849 GCA_043758975.1 Planctomycetota bacterium
CGATGACCGCCCGGGGCTGTTCGCCGAGCCAACCGGCGCCGACGACCGCCATGACCCCGCGGCGGTGGTCAGCGCGGTGGCGGCGGATTCGCCGGCCCAGCTCGGCGGCCTGCAGCCCGGCGACAAGGTGCTGATGATCGACGGCTGCCGCATGCACGACCTGCTCGAGATCCACCTCTACCAGGACCTGCTGCCGGTCGATCGCGACAGCGAGCGCTGGACGGTGATGCGCGGGGACGCCACCCTCGAGCTCACCGTCAGCGGGCTGGACGCCGCGGTCGCGGTCGGGGTGAGCGCCGATCCCGATCCCCAGGCCGGCGACGCCAGCAAGCTGCTGATCAAGGCCGGAATCGCGCTGAGCGAGCGCGAACAGCTCGCGCTGCAGGACCTGCCCGGGCGCGCGCTGCACGCGCTCTCCGATTATCTGTCGGCCAACCCGGTGGCGGGCACCCCGCCGCTATGGTTGCGCACCTTCGCCACCGTCGCCGCCAAGGTCCTGCGCGGCGACGACGACCTGCCGCCGGCGGTGCCCATCCAGGTCCCCCTGCTCGCGCGCCTCGACGGCTTCTACCGCGCCATCGCGCTGATGCGCCGGGGCAACGGCGCGCTGCCCGACCTGCGCCCCTGGGGCATGGACCGCTTCTCGCTCGCGCTGTGGTTCCCCTACGCCCAGGACCAGTTCCTGCCGCGCATGTTCCGCCGCCTGGCGGTGCGCGACCGCGGACTGCGCGAGCTGCAGGCGGCGAACCGGGGCCCCGGCGCCACCCTTACGCGCCTGCTGCGCACCCATCCCGCCCAGGTGGCGGCGGCGCTGGTCGCCGACCAGGAGGATGGGCGCCTGGAGGAGGAGGTGCACGACCTCTGCGACCAGCTCAACGATCTCGCCTGGGCCTTCGCCACCGATCAGCGCGTGCTCGATCCCGCGCAGTCGCTGGCGGTGGCGCAGGAGATGGTGCATTTGCGCGGACGCTTCATGAGCGTGGCGCAGAAGGACACCGTGGCGGCCGCCTATGCGCGCGGCGGCGACCTCGCGCGCGCGGTACGCTGGCAGCAGGCGGTGCTGCGCGAGTGCAGCGACGAGGAGCGCACCGACTTCCGCATCCGCCTCGACCTCTACAAGTCGGGCATGCCGCTGCTCGAGCACCAGGCCAGCCTGCGCCCGGTCAGCCACGCCTACGCCGATGGCAGCGTGCGCCTGGAAGGCTTCATGGACGGCGAGCACCGCGCCGGGCGCTGGCGCGCGCGCCATCCCGGCGGCGCCCTGGTCGCCGACGGCACCTTGCTCGATGATCTGCCCTTTGGGATCTGGACCACCTATACCGCCACCGGTATCAAGAGCGGCACCGGCTGGGTGGTGCACGGACACCGCGTCGGGTCCTGGCAGTTCTTCGCCCCCGACGGCGCGCCCAGCTCGCACGGCTCCTTCCTGGTGGTCGACGGCTCCGAGGTGCGCACCGGACGCTGGAGCTGGTTCTATGCCGGCGGCCAGGTGCGCGAGCAGGGCGCCTTCGTCGATGGCCGGCGAGTCGGGCCATGGACCGCCTATGCTCCCGACGGCAAGGTGCTCGCCAGCGACCGCTTCGCCGCCGGACACCCGAGCAACCCCGGCTGGCCGGGCATGGGGGTGCCGGAAGTGCTCGATGCTCCCGCCCTTGAACCACCCCAGGTCGGTGACAATTCATTCTGAAATCGCTCCCGCCGCCGGCCCTGCAAGCCCCGGCGCATGGCGGTTGGCAAGCCTGCCTCCGGCCCTATTCTCGGCACTCCTTCCGCACGCCGAACCCGGGGCTTCCATGCCTGATCGCTTCCCCCTGATCCCCCGCCTGCTGCTGGCCCTGGCCCTACTCTGCCTGGGGACGCACGCCCATGCCGTGGTGTCGTCGGTGACCATGCTCACCGTCGCCCCGGTCAAAGGCGTGCCATGGACCGGCAACATCGCCAACTTCGTCGACAGCGGGGGCACCGGCTTTCCCACCAATTCCGCGGTCTCGATCAACTGGGGCGACGGCACCCCCGCCACCTCGACCGTGACCATCACCGCCAGCGGCAACACCGCTAACCTCTACATCATCGCGGTGGCCACCCCCAACGGGCATACCTACACCAGCGCCGGCAACTTCACCCTCTCGCTCACCGTCACCGATCCCACCCCCGGCTCGCCCGCGGTGCCCGGCTCCGAGCCCATCACCGTGACCCCGGTCACCGCCACCGGCCCAGCCGTGATGTACGGCACCACCACGGTCCCCGCCGGCACCGTCATCGCGGCCTTCGCCGACTTCACCACCAGCGATCCCGCCAGCCTGTTCACCGCCTCGATCAACTGGGGCGACGGCTCCGCCGCCGACCCCGCCACCGCCATCGTCGGCCCGACGTCCAACGCCGGCCCACCGGCGTTCATCGCCTTCCAGGTGACCAACAACAACCCCCATGTCTACGCCACCCTGGGGGTCTACAGCGTCGTCACCACCATCTTCGACTCCGCCGGCGGCTCGGCGCAGAACATCCTGACCTTCACCGCCGCGATCAACACCTCGATCACCCTGAGCACCGCGCCCAATCCCAGCTCCTTCGGCACTCCGGTGACCTTCACCGCCATCGTCACTGCCGCCGACGGCAGCGCCGTGAGCGGCGTGGTCGATTTCGTCGTCGATGGCCTGGCCGTCCGTCCACCGTATTCGGCGACGGTGGTGACCACCAGCACGGTGGCGGGCGCAACCACCACCTATACCAACACCGCCGCCTTCCAGAAAATCGATCTGTCTTCCGGCGCCGCGCACTCCATCGTCGCCACCTACCAGGGCGATACCACGCACAACCAAAGCCCGCCATCGTCGACAGCCTCGCAGACGGTCACTCCCAATACCGCCTCGCTGATCGTGGTGGCGACCTCGCAGAACCCGGTGCTCCTCACCCAGATCGTCACCTTCACCGCCACCGTGACCTCGGGCAATGCCACCACCCCCACCGGCACGGTAAGCTTCTTCGACACCGACACCCTGCTCAGCGCGGTGCCGGTGAGCGCCGGCTCGCTGCCGAGCACGGGCACCGCCGCCTTCAGCAGCGCCGTGCTGACCGCCGGCACCCATACCATCCGCGCCACCTATGACGGCGGCGGGGCGCTCATTCCGTCGGCGACCTACAACGACATCGCCCAGGTCGTGGTCGACCTGTCGGCGACCGGCGGCGGCGGTGGCAGCAGCAGCCGTTGCGGCCATGGCTTCCACGTCGGCCTGCTCAGCCTCGGGCTGTGCGCGGTGGCGCTGCGCCGTCCGTTCCGGCGGCGCACGCCCTGAAGCGCAGGCTCCCGGCTCGCCACCGGAAGCGCAGCGACATCCTTCGGCCCACCGCGGAAACCCGCCGGCGCCACGCGCCGGCGGGAGATGCGCCGTGAGGCACCGCACCTAGCTCCGCGCGCTAGCGCCAGTGGGCGGAGACGTAGACGTAGTTGCCGCCGCGGTTCTCCCAGCGCGCCTCCACGTAGACCGCGCCCTCGTGCGGACGTCGGATCCAATGGCCGGAGATCCACACCCACGCCTGGCCGTTCCAATACCAGTGTCCGTTCACCCATACGTGATGCTCGGAGGGGCGCTCGGTTCTGACCTCGACGCGCGCCTGCGGCGGGGCGCTGCGGACGATGATCTCAGTCTGCGGATGCGGATCCTCGACGATGATCACCTCGCCCTGGGGCGGCGGCGGCGGCGGCGAGGAGCGCTGCTCGTAAACCACGGTGGTGGTGCCGCCGCAACCGGCGAGCAGGGCCGCCACGAGGGTGCCGGAGGCGACGATGATGGTTGAGGTGCGTGGGCGCATGGGACGATCCGTGGGTGCTGGGGGTGGGGGTGGGGGTGG
>JAYVMM010000909.1:0-8033 GCA_043758975.1 Planctomycetota bacterium
CCACAGCGGCGCCTTCATCGGCGCAACCCTGCCCGGCGAGATCAACACCTACGCCGACAGCCTCAATACCGTGCCCTTGTCGGACTACTTCACCCTCGACGCCAAGGTCGGCTACCGCGCCCAGCACTGGTCGGTGGCGGTGCCCGGACGCAACCTCACCAACAAGGCCTACGCTGAGAACAGCATCACCATCCCGGCCGACAACGTCGTCACTCAGACGCCGCAGACCTACGTCCGCGTCGGAGCCCCGCGCACCGTCGGCGTTGAGCTGGCCGCGAACGGGTAAGCGCGCCGGTAGCCTACGGCATGGCGCCGGTCGAGCAGCGCCGGCTGCCGGCGCAATGCCTGTAGCCGGCGCGTGTTGCACGGGAGCCTTAGGACCATGCCGCTTGACGCTTTACAACTAGCGTCCGCACCGTGAAATGCGTGCGTGAGCGACCCTGCCATCCCGTGCGATCCCGAGGCCTGCGGCCCCCAGTGCGGCGCGCCAGCCCTGCAGGCCACCCCCGAGCACGTCGCCGCGCTCAAGGCGCTGGCGCACATCGACCGCCTGCGCGTCTTCTTCCACCTCGTCAGCGCGCACCGGGCCCTGCCCGCCAACGAGATCCAGAGCGCGCTGGCGCTGCCCGGCCCGACCCTCTCGCACCATCTCGACCAGCTCGAGCGCGCCGGCCTGATCGAGCGCCAGCGCCAGGAGCGCTTCATCCTTTCCACGGTGCGGCGTGAGATGGTCACCGACCTGGTGCGTATTCTCACCGCCTGCTGCTGAGCCCCTTTCGCGTGCGCGCGGCGGGCGCCGCGCGTCGTCGCACGACCTGCTCAGCAGTCCACGTCGTCTCCGTCACACCGAAGCGCGTCCGCTCGAGCAGCCTCAGCCGGAGGCTGTTCCGCTGCGGCGAGCCGTGCCGTCAATATCCCCGATTTTATTATTGTATGTACACTTATTCATGATATACTGGCCGCCATGCAACGCGGTCGGTTCGAGTGGGACGATGCCAAGGATGCAGCGAATTAGCTCAAACATGGCGTCAGTTACGATGCGGCGGCAACTGCCCTTGATGATGAGCATGGGTTTGAAGTGCTCGATGATCGCCAAGATTACGGAGAGCAACGGTTGGTGTGGTTCGGTCGTGTTGCTGGACGCCTCCTGATTGTCGCTGTGGCTTTTACCGAGCGTGACGAGCGCATCCGCATTATCAGCGCCAGACCCGCCGAACCTGAGGAAGAATCCGCCTATTTCGAGGAAAATCTATGAGCATCGACAAAGATAACCCACCGTGGACGAAAGCGCAGATTGCTCGTGGCCGGGAACTAGCCGCACAGAAGCGGCGTGGCCGTCCTACCTTGGAGCATCCCAAAGAGTCCATCACGATTCGCCTGGATCATGATGTCCTCGACTGGCTGCGCCGGCAGGGCGTTGGCTACCAGACCCGCATCAATCAGATCTTGCACGAGTGCATGGAACGAACGGCTCGCTAGCAGCGCGTCGGCCTGATCGAGTGTCAGCGCCAGGAACGCTTCATCCTCTCCACCGTGCGGCGTGAGATGGTTACCGACCTGGCGCATGTTCTCACCGCCTGCTGCTGAGCACCTTTCGCGTGCGCGCGGCGGGTGCCGCTCGTCGCCACGCAGCCTGCTCATATATCCACGTTCGTTTCCGCACGTCGAAACACGAGCGCTCAAGCGGGCTCAGACGGAACTGGGCGGCAGAGGTGATCGCAGCGTCGTAGAGCCCGGCGCGACGCTGGGCGATCGCCGCATCGCGCTGCGCTGCAGGTACCCATCAAAAATCTCTGACCACTAATAATTGCTCTTAGCCATGCGCCGACGATAGGCCGCCGGTGCAAGACCCATAGCGCGCGTGAAGACGGTTGTGAAATAGGTTCGGTCGCAATAGCCACAGGCTGCGCTGACCTCGTCGATTCGGTAGGTGCCGAGCTGCAGCAATTGGCATGCGAGGTCAATGCGTCGCCGGGTGATGTGGCGCTGGGGGCTGATCCCGACTTCTTTGGTGAAGCGACGCACGAAGCCGCTAGTGCTCATGCCCACCTGGTGCGCCAGTCGACGATTGTCTACTGGAAGCGCAAGGTTGATTTCGATCTGCCGCAATGCGCTCTGGATGCGAGCATCCCCCACCGCAGGCGGCCAATCAGAGGCGGCGAAACGCTCGAGCGTAGTGAGGACCAACGCCGCGGCCCGCCAAGGCGCGGTGACAGCGGGCATGCCATCGGCTGGCAGGTCTCGGAGAAGCTCATCGATCAGCGCGCGCTGTGCTGGCGTGCAGGGAAACGACCATATGCGATTGGTAGCATGGTTGCGCCCTGGGTCGAGACGGAAATGCGCGAAGAGGTGATGTTCAACCGGACGATCCATGCGTCGTTCGAACGGGGTCTGCGGTGCGATCACCAAAATGTGCCCTGGACCAGCTGTGATGAGCCGCTTTCGCCACCAGAGATGGGCGCCAAGATTGCCATACCAATGCAAGCGCCAATGGGGCAACAGTGGCATTTTCAAGTCGCGTTCGACACGCCGCCGAGCACTCCGTGAGATCTCGATTCCGAGGTTGAAGATTTCCGGGGGATGAGACACGGCCTCGATTCCTAACATCCGAGCACACTCACCCGGTTGTCCTATCCGAACTAAGGATATACTTGAGCGCAAGGGCATTCGCTCTCAAAGCGGCCCCCGCAACCCGCCTGACGAAAGGCCTCGAATGCGGTCCATCCAGCTGGTTATCCGACGGCTTCTCTGGTCCACCTGCCTGGCATGGTTCGCTGCTGGCGCTGGCGCTGGCGAAGCAGCGCCGCCTGGATCGCAGGCCCATGCCATCCGCGTGGTGTGCGCCGGAGACAGCATCACCGCCCGCGGCTATCCCGAGGTGCTCCAGCGATTGCTCGGTTCGGGCTATGAGGTGCGCAACCTCGGCCATAGCGGAGTCACTGCGATGAGGGATATCGCCACCCGCTCCTATCCCCTCGCCAAGCCGCAGCAGAACGATGCCGACATCGTAGTCGTGATGCTCGGCACCAATGACGCAAAGACCGAGACTTGGAGCGCACACAAGGACGAATTCGCCAAGAACTACCGCGACCTCATCGAATCCTTCAAGGCCATCGCATCCAAGCCGCGCATCTTCGTGTCGCTGTCGCCGCCCGTATTCAAAAAAGAGACCGGCAGCGGCTTCTCGCCGAGGAATGTCGAAGAGATGGTGGAGATCACGCGAAAGCTGGCTGGCGAGCTGGGCTGCACCATCATTGATGTCCATGCCGCAGCCATTGGCCATCCCGAACTCTTCGACGATGGCGTCCACCCCAATGACGCCGGCAAGGAGCTCATCGCCAAGACGGTCATGGCGGCGCTCACCGCGCGGTAGGGTCAGGTCGCATGGTGTCCCGGCGGCCCCTCAAGCCTGGCACTGACCATTGACGCGACATCGCAGCGCCGCGCGGCAGCTCACGGCACCGCAGCTTCGAAAGGCGATGCCGGCAGCCCCTCGGCATTGAACAGATTGAAACGCGGGCTCTGCGCCCATGCGTAGCGGACGCGCAGGGGTTTCGGCACCTGCGCGTTCGACAACGTGACCGCATCGCCGTCGATGCGGGCGTCCGCCCACACCCATTTCCCGTCTGCGCCAGCGAGCGCGAAGCCGACTGGCGATCCGCCGTCCTTGGTGATCAGTCCGGCACCGACATGCGCGAATCGCACGCGCAGGAGCGCTCCATCCGCTTTCAGGGCAGCGAGCGCCGGCCCCGAGTAGGCCAGATCCCGTTCGCCATAGACCAGCGCGCGCGCCGCCAGGCTCAGGCGTTGGCCGAATAGGTGCTTGTCGGGTGGGTGGACTTTGCCGTTGCCGATATCGATGGTGACCACCAATGCCGTACCGGGCAGGGCCAGGGCCGCGCGCTGCCCCTCGCGCACTTGCGGCCAACCACCGTCGGATGCTTCGGGTTGATCCTGAGGCGGGCCGACGTTCGGCAATTGCACGACCATGAATGGCAGATCGGGCCGCTGCCACACTCGGCGCCAGTACCTGATGAGAGCCGGGAGGCGCTGGTGGTAGACCTCGGCGTAACCGTCCTTGGAGTCCGCTTCGCCCTGGTACCAGATCGCGCCTGCGACCGTATAGGGTGCGGTCTCGTGCAGGTAGCCCTGGAAGAGATCGCCACCTTTGCGCATGGCCGCATCCGCCGCTTCGACCTGCGGATCCCACCAGCGCTGGATGAAGGTCGATCCCTGGGCACCGATGATGACCCCGATCGGCACGGCCAAGCGCTGTTGCAGCTGTTTGGCGAAATGGAAGGCGACGGCTGACATGCCCGCGCCGGTAGCTGGTGAGAACATGGCCCACTCGCCCGCCGTGTGATCCTTCCCGGGGTGGGTGCGCAGGAAGCGGATGGTCGGATGATCGGATGACTTCGCCGCGTCGTTCTCGTCGCCGAGCGTACGATCCATGTTGCTCTGGCCGCCAGCGAGCCAGACCTCACCGACGAGCACATCCTGCACGGTGACCGTGGTCGCGCCAGCCACGCTCAGTACGAAGGGACCGCCGGCCGGCATGGGAGCAAAGGCAACCTTCCACCGGCCGTCGGAGCCGACGACCGCGTGCTGGGTCTGCGTCGCCAGGGAGATGGTGATGGCCTCTTGCGGGTTGCCCGTCCCCCAGACCTGGGCTGCGGCGTTGCGCTGAAGGACCATGTGATCGGTGAAGGGCATGGCCAGCTCCACGGCAGTCACCGGGGACGCGAGGACGACCATGAGGCAGAGGGCAACCAGCATCGGGAACGGCTCCCGCATGGCCTTAGCGGCAGCGGCGACCCACCATGACGGCGATGGCGTGCGGACATGGAGATGACGGTCACGCTGCATGTTGTGCGCTCGCGCCGGGACAACTGCAGAATAAAGTGCGGATTCGCAGGATATCTCCGCCTCGATGTGCGCTGCGCGCGGTAAGCCGGTTGCAGTTTGCAACGGCGAGGGACCTCATGGGCGCTTGGCCTGTCCGGATTTGGCCAACCGCTGCTTCGTCGCAAGGATGAACCCCGCATTCAGGCAGGTCTCCGAGCCGGAATCGACCACATGAGGGTCGTTGATGAGGTCGGACTCAGCCGCGAGGGCGAAGATTCCGTGGTCCCATTCCGCGAGCGGGATGAGGTCGGCTTTGAGGTTGATTCGGTCGGGCCCATCGCCGTGGACATTGTCCGACCAGCGGTGCGGACCACGGTACATGCGGTAGTGGACCGTGTTCGCGAACACCCGCAGCTGCTCGGCAGTCAGGGTCGTGTAGCCGGAATGAAATGCAGCGATCAAACCACGGATGTCATGCTGCGCATGGCCCTGGTTCTCCTTGCGCTGACGGTCCGGGGGCACCAGGTAATACCATTTTGCGACCGTCAGCCCTGCGCCGGCGCCTTCGGAGATGGTGTCGTATTGCGCGGAGTCGACGAACCACGTGGCATAGCGGTTCACCACACCTTTGCAGAGGGTCAGATCGGCGGGCCTGTCCCCGAGCAGGTCGTGGCATAAGGCATGGTACATATGCGGCAGCATGTACATCGCCTGGATGTTCCATGGCGGCGCATCGCCATCCGCCGTGGTCTTGGTCGGGTTGACGATCGAGAAGTCACCGGGCTTGATGCAGTAGCGGGTAAGGTACCGCGTGAGCGTTTCGTCGGTGAAGCGAAGGTAGGTCAGCCCACGCTCCTTATAGGTCGCGCCGAAACCGTTAGGGTCGTTATCAGGAACCGTCATCCCCCAGACCATCGGCGTGGCCAGGATGAGATAGGCGACATAGCCGATATGTCCGGCGACCATCGCCGATTCGCCTCCGGCGCTGGTCGAGGTGGGCGACATCGGCCAGACCGGCTCGATCTGGCCGGTCCATTGCACCACGTGGGTGCCCCTGGGCTGGTCATTGCGATAGGCGCAGAAATCATCAGCGAATCGTACCGCATGCGCAAGGAGGCGGGGATCGCGGGTCGCTTCGAACACGGTGCTAATGGCGGCAATCTCGGTGCCGCTCTTATGCGTCGCCATGGCATTGCCGGCGTTTGAGGTCTGCGGATGCAACTGCGCAATGTCAGCGATGAAGCTGTCGAGCTCATGGGTGGTGATGGTTCCCTCAAGGCTTTCGATGACCGCCGCCGAGGCCCGTGCTTGGCCTAGCAGCAGCAGGAGCAGGACAAAGACGATGCCGTGACGGATGGTGGCGCTGCGCAGGAGGTGACCTGGTTGGGACAAGGGACGCGCATGCACGATGGCGCCGTTAGTCGATGAGTGTGGCACGTTCCCTCCCTCGATGCCGCAAGCAGTAACCCCAGCATCATCACTGGGATCTTGCACAGGATATGGGTAAGGTGGGAGGCCACAAGAATTTCCCAGTGTTGTGCGGGCCAGCGGCATCGAGTTAGGATTCGTGCTGCGCTCAAGACATTAGCTCAACCTGCGCCGAACTGTCACCGGACAAGTGATCAACGATTCATGCCGGGCCAGTCAGCGCATCAATTCGTCGAGCTTGGCCCCGATGATCTCAGCCCATATGTGATAGCCTTTTTCGGTGAGGTGCAAGAATTCCGGCATCATTTCTCGCGTGATATCACCATCGGAATTCAGGAACCGCGCGCCAATGTCGATGTAGAAAACATGCTTTCCGTCATCGAGTTTTGCGACCAAGCCGTTGACTACCGCCAACTTTTCTCGTGCAGGATTGTGGTCAGCGTGCTGTCCACGCGGGAAGATGCCGAGCAGCAGCACTTTTGTGGCCGGAGAATGCCCCAGGATTGTGCTTGCGATCTTGCCAATGGCGCGCGCGATGCCTTCAGCGGGATCTGCCTGCAGATTATTGGTGCCGATCAGCACCGCCGCTACAGTCGGCGTCATGCCTTCCAATTCGCCATTCTCCAGTCTCCAGAGGACGTTCTGAGTTCGATCCCAGCCGATGCCGAAATTGGCTGGCTGGTATTTGCCGAATGCAGCGGCCCAGAGGTCGGGGTAGCGTCGCCAGCCTTCGGTGATGGAATCACCGATGAACAGCAGCCGCGTATGGCCCTCCTTGGCGATCTTTACAAAGCCCGCATGGGTGCGTTCAAATCCGGGGTGTGGCGTGCCGTCCTTGAGCAACTTCCTTGCGGGAATGTCGGGCTGCTGCAAGGCCATGGCCGGACCGAGCGCTGATGCGCCCTCCCCATCCTCAACGGCGTATAATCGTAAATGAGCGACCAGGACGACGAGCAGCAAGGCAATGCGGAATCTGCTCATGGTGAATCCTTGGCGCCGGCGCTGGATTCAACGGCGACTGGAGAAGGTGCCTGCATGAGCCTGGCAAGCGGTTCGGCGACCGCATCCGCCCAGAGCTGATAACCCCGTTCCGAGAGATGGGCGCCATCGGGCATGATGTCCGGCGGGATGGTGCCGTCGGCAGCGAGAAAATGGTGGGCGATGTCGACGAACAACACGGTCTTGCCGCCGTCATCGAGTTGCGGTAGGAGCGCGTTCACGGATTGGTGCCGATCGCGGCGCTCGCCTGGCCCTCCCCAGGGGAGTACTGGCAGCAGCAGCACCCTCAGCCCTGGGACCTTTTCACGTGCGCAAACTATGATGGCCTTTACGCCGGCGAGGATTCGATCCGGCGGATCGCCATTGGAGCCGTTGGTGCCGCCAATCATCAACATCATGACCTTGGGCACGTAACCCCCCAGCTCGCCGTTGTTCAGGCGCCACAACACATGTTGGGTGTAATCGCCGCCTTGGGCGAGGTTGATGGGATTGTACGCACCGAACGCCTTGGCGAAGATGGCCCCGATAAGGTTCTTGTTGTGGCCGCGGAAATCGTCGGACAGGTAGTCGCCCATGACCACCAGCTGGTAGCCACCCAGCTTTGCGGCGGCGAGGTACTCCTCATGACGCTTCACGAAGCGCGCGTCGGAATTGCCTGCTTTGTCCAGCTTGAGCAGAGGCTGGTCAGGGGGATCGCTAGCATGGTCGGCGGTTGCACACAGCAGGAGGAGGAGAAGGAGGAGGAAGCGGAGAAGGAAGCG
>JAYVMM010000910.1:0-5009 GCA_043758975.1 Planctomycetota bacterium
GACACTCCCTTTCATGGACTCCGCGCGGATATCCTCGATCGACACATTGTACTTCCGCAGCAATTTCCCGAGGAGTTCGGCGGCATTCTCGAGCTCCCCCTGCGTGGCATTGCCGGTCTTGAATTGGAGGAGGCGAGCCGCCTGGCGCATCACGTCGTCGCGGTTCATGAGCACCTCTGCGTGCGGAGGGATGGAATGGGGCGGGGACACTGGTCACAAGACCATTCCAGAGCAACGCACGGTCGAGTCCGTGGTGGTCTGGGGACCGTGGAGAGAGTAGCCCGATCGCCGCGTATGCAACCGACTGGGAAAGCAGCCAAAATGCACAGGGCATTGGCAGCCATCGCCAATCCAGTGCCAAGCGGTGATGACGCGGATCTGATGCTCATCGCACCCGCGATCGCCACTCGACAAAGGGGGGGGCAGGGGTCAGGATCACCCGCCTGCATCCCCCGATAGGCGGCACCCATGTAATCCGCTCCGGGCGGCCTCCTCAACTCGTGTTCCGTTCCTTCCGCTCCATCGCCCCTGAACCGCGAGCCTCTATGCCTGCGTTCCGCCTGCTGCACACCTCGGATTGGCACCTTGGCGCCTTGTTCCACGACCAGCCCCGCGATGCCGAGGAGCAGCGCGCCCTCGATGCGGTCATCGCGGTCGCTCACAGGGAACAGGTCGATGCGGTCATCATCGCCGGTGACATCTTCGATTCGGTGAATCCGCCGGCGCCGGCGCAGGCCCTCTATTACCGCACGCTCCTGCGGCTGGTCCAGGAAGCTGGGGTGGGATCGGTCATGGTCATCGGCGGAAACCATGACCAGGGTCTGCGCCTGGATGGCCCCAGGGATGTCCTCGCAGCGGTCCAGGTCCACGTACGGGGCCAGCTGACCCGCGACCGGGACCCAGGGGACGTGGTGGTGGCCATCCGCAGCCGACAGGGCTCCACGGTGGGTTGGGCTGCGCTCGTGCCCTACCTCAGAGAAGGGGACGTGGCCAGCTTTCCTCTCGGTCGACCGTCTCAGGCCATCGCGGAGCAGCAGGCGGCTGCCCAGTCGCTCCGACTTGCGGCGGTGCGCGCCGCACTCAAGGCGAAGGCACAGGGCCTGCCCACCGTGGCGGTGGCCCACGCCTTCGCAGCCGGCGGCCAGCTGGGTGGCAGCGAGCGGCCCGTTTATGCTGAGGCGGTCGTCGGCCGCCTGAGTTGCTCGGATCTGACGCCATTGGCTGAAGGCAGCGCCTACCTCGCCCTCGGCCATCTCCACCGCCCCCAGCGGGTCGGTGGACGGGACCACTGGCGCTACTGCGGCAGCCTGTTGCCGATGGCTATGGATGAAACGGTGTCCCAGCGCCAAGTCCTCATCGCCGAGATCCCCGTCGACGGCGGGCCGGCTGCCGTGCGGGAAATCCCTCTGCCTGGAGGACGGCGGTACGCCCGCCTCCAGGGTACGCCGGCGGAAGTGCAGGGCGACATTCCCGGACTGGCTGCGCCGGCCGCCGGCGATCTCGAACCCTGGTGTGATGTGACGGTCGACCTGTCCGCTACCGATCCTGGCCTGGTACGGGACATCGAGGAGCGCATCGTCGAGCGTGGCTGGCGTGCTTTAGCGGTGCGTCGGCGTCAGAACGTCCCAGCGGGAACACTGTGGGCCAGTGGCACGAGCGGTGCGCGGGCGGACCTGCAGCAGCTCCGCCCTGCTGATGTCTTCCAGGCAGTGGCGAGCGGGCAGGGGGTCGATCTATCTGCCGAGCTGACGGAGGATTTCGCTCGGCTGCTGGCCATGGTCCAGCAGGCGGAGAGCTGACATGCGCATCGACGCCATCAGCATCGAGAACATCGCAAGCCTGCTGGGCCAGCAGCAGGTGATCGATTTGCGGGCGACCGATGGTCCGCTCGGCGGGGCTGGACTGATTGCCATTACCGGGCCTACCGGTGCAGGCAAATCGACTGTCCTGGACTGCATCTGCTTAGCGCTGTTCGGCCAGACTCCCCGCCAGCCTCATTCGAGCGGAGAACCCGGGGCGCTCATCAGCCGCGCCGCCTGGATCGGTCGGGTGGCGGTGGATATTGCCTTGGATGATGGAGCTCGCTGGCGGGTGAGCTGGGCGATGGCACGAGCGCGGAAGGAGCTCACCGGCCGTTTGCAGGCGGTCGAACGCAGCATCACCGATCTCGGCAGCGGAGAGATCGTGGCCGATACGATCACGACCGTCACTGCCATGGTGAAAGAACGGCTGCACCTGACCATCGACCAGTTCCGTTCGGTAGTGATGCTGGCGCAAGGCGAGTTCGCGCGCTTCCTGCGCGCCGCAGATCAGGACCGGGCCGGATTACTGGAATTACTCACCGGGACCGGGATCTATACCCGACTAGGAAAGGCGGCCTATGACCAATGGCGTGAACTCGACCAAGCCTGTGCTACGAGCGATGCAGCCCTCGCTCAGGTGACGGTCCTGGCGGATGATGCACGAGCGGCCCTTGTCGGGGAACGTACGACCCAGGACCAGGCCATCATCGCTGCCACCGCCCGCAGCGACCAGAGCCGACGCGACCGTGATGCCGGTCAGGCCTTTCTGGTTCACCGGCAGGCAGTCTCCCTTGCCCAACAGGAACTCACCGACGCGACCACCGCGAGTGCGGCCGCGGCTCCGGATCGTGAGCGCCTATCCCGGGCCGATGCGGCTATACCGCTTCTTGCTCCCATCGCTGCTGCCACCGGGGCTGAGTCCAGAGTAATCGCCCAACGCGACGTTCAGAGCCGTGCTACCGGCCGACTCCACCACGACCAGAGCGCAGCGCTGGACGCCTCCACTGCTGCCGGTCAGCTGATCGTGCGAGCGACGTCCGCAGCGGAAGCTGCGCAGCAGAATGCGACCCTCGGTGGTCCATGGGCGAAGATCATGTCGTCGGATATCCGCATCCTCCAGGAGAAGCGTTCCGAGGTGACGGAGGCAGGACGGCTCGTTGCCGTTACACGCTCAACCGTCACACAGACTGCAGATATCATCCCCATAATTGATTTGGAAGTCACATCAGCTCGAACGGCTCATGCCGCTACCACCCTGCAGCTTGAGCACGGCAAGGGTGCCAAGGACGATGCGGAACGGGCGATGGCAGAAGCGCTGGGGGGTCACACCGTCGACACGGTTCAGGCTCGGCAGCGCTCCTTGCATGCAGCATGCTCGGTTCTCCGTGAAGTGGTGCCCAATGCGGTGGCCATTCAGCAGACTATCGCACGAACTGACCAGGAGCGAGGAGAGGCTGAAGCAGCGCTGGAGCAGGCGCGGGCCGCCGCTGCGCTCGCTCAGCAGGCCGTCGATGCCCAAGTCACTCTGCTCGATCGATTGACGGAGCTAGCCAAGCTCACTGCATTCACGCACCTCGTGGTGGAGGGGGAGCCCTGCCCGCTCTGTGGCGCTGCGGATCATCCGAAGCCATTGGCGATGGACGACCACGGAGCTACACGAGCACGCACTGAGCTGGTGCGCCTGCGCGCGCTCAATACGTCAACCGAGACCAAGGCGAATGGAGCGCAACTCCGAGTGCAGAGCCTGTCCGCGGTTATCGAACAGCATCGGGTGGCACATGATGCTGCGATAGCCGGAATGGAAAATCGTCAGCGGCGGTGGCTACCCATCGGTGCGGTGTTGGAACTTCCAAGCGATATCACTGCGGTTTCTGCACAGGAGGTGGACCACCACCTGGACATGACGTCTCGGCTTATTAAGGCCTACGACCTCGCCCAGACAGTCTACCAACAGCGCTGGCAGGCTCTCACGCCGCTCACCCAGCGGAGGCACGACTCGAGCACGGCGCTGATCACCGCGGAACAGAAGGCCGAGCACGCTCGCCAGCGAATGGCCGAGGCCATCGTCGAACGTGACCAGGCGGCGAAGCGGCTCGAGGAAGGGACCGCTTCCCTTCATCACCACCTGGTTGAGGTGTGCCGTCACCTCCAGGTGGTGGTACCAGACCTGGCTGGTCCCTGGATCGACGCGCTCCCCACGCGCTGCGAGGAGGCTCGTACTCAGGCGTCCGTTGCTCGAACTGCACGCATCGATGCTGAGGAGCTATCAACCGCATGGCACCGGTGTGCACCGGCGGGAAGCGTTCTCCAAACGGCTATCGATGGACCGTCTGGGCCTGTAGAGGCGATCATCGCGGAGGCACGTTTGTCCCAGCGCGTCGCGGAGGAACGGCATCAGGCGGTGCAGACATCCACAGCAAAGGCGGAAGAGGCAGCTACTGCAGTCGCCACCGCGCAGCGGGATGTCGATGACACGCGCCTCCAGCTCGCCACTGCCCTGGCCGGCTCACCCTATGCGGACCTCGCAGCGGTCCGCGCGGCAATGCTCCTGGACAGTGAGCGGGAATTACTGCGGGAGCAGCTGGTTGCGCTCAATCAGCGGCTGGCAGTTGCATCCGATCACCGCGACCGGGCCCACGGGGCTCAAGACCAAGCCCGGGCGGCGCTTATCCAACGTGGCCTGGACCCCGATGAACCCTTCATGAACGAGCGTTTATCGGTGGTCTATGAGGCCGATGCGCGGGCGGTGGAGGTCCTACTTCGGCGTCGCGGGGAACTCGGGGCGCTCATCGACCATGATGATCAGAGCCGGGGGCGCCGCGACCTCCTGATCGCCGGGCAGCAGGTGCAGCGTGTGGCCAGGGACCGTCTGGCCCGCCTCAAGGAGCTCATCGGCTGCGCGACTGGGAGCCGGTTCAACCGTTGTGCCCAGGCGTTGACCCTGGATACCTTGCTCGAGTTAGCCAATCTCCGGCTCGTGGATCTCGCCCCGCGCTACCAGCTCCGGCGCGAGAGCGAGAGCACCCGTGGAGAACCGGGCCTTGGGCTCCTGGTCATTGACCACGACCAGGCTGATGGAGAACGCGCGATTTCGACCCTCTCTGGTGGCGAGACCTTCCTGGTCAGCATCGCCCTCGCGCTCGCCCTGGCCGATCTGCACCGGGGCCGGCTGAAGGTGGAGACCCTGTGCATCGACGAGGGTTTCGG
>JAYVMM010000911.1:0-2633 GCA_043758975.1 Planctomycetota bacterium
TACCGCCGCCATGCCCAGGCGGTGACCATGGCGGCGAGCTCGCGCGCCCTGCTCGGCAGGGCGCGCATCGCCATCGGCGAGCGCGACGAGCTGCTGCGCCAGTCGCTCTCCAGCGCCGAGCAGGCCTACGCGATCTGGCCGGAATGGCGCGGTTCCGGCCTCAGCCTGGTCAACGCCCAGCTCGCCCATGCCCAGAACCATCTCGACCATGGCGCCACCAACGCGGCGCTGGGCGGCTGTCAGCGCGCGCTCGAGCTCAGCAATGCGCTGCGCCTCACCCGCCAGGAGGCCGCTGCGCGCCGGCTCGCTGACGCCGCCAGCGCCGCGCGCCAGGCGCAGGAGGCGGCGCGCCGCAACCTCCGCCTGGTGCGCCGCGGTCTCGCCGGCACTCTGGTCGCGCTGATCATCGGCCTGATCGTCTCGGTGGTGGTGGTCACCTCGGCCGAAGGTCGCATGGCCACCGCGCTGCGCACCGCCGAGGCGGCCAAGGCGCAGGCCGAGAGCGCGCTCGCTTCGCTGACCGACGAGCAGCGCAACCGCAGCGCCGACCAGAAGCGCTTCGCCCCCGCGCTCATCGCCCAGGCGCGCAAGGCTATTCAGGCCGGGCAGCAGGACGCCGCCTTGCATGCGCTGGAGACCGCCATCGCCTTCGATTCGGATCAGGTCGAGGCGCTGGCGCTCTACGCCAACGCGCTCGCCGGCGCCGGCCATTTCCGCGCCGCCCTCGCCGCCATCGCGCGCTGGCAGGAGCGTGCCCCCAACGACGAGCTGGCGGTGGGGCGGGCCCAGGAGGTGGGGGCGGCGCCCTCGCTCGAGCTCAAGGCCGGGCTCGCCACGCTCTTCAGCGATGAACGCCTCTATGCCCTGGCTGAGAGCTTCACGGTGGCGGCGTCGGACCGCCTGGAGATCTACCGCCGGCGCATCGACGCGGTGTGGCCGGGAGCGGGCATCGCCTTGAGCATGCGCGCGGACGGCCTGCTCGTAACCCCGCTGGAGGCGCACGGCGGCTTCGCCGGGCGCAGCGAGGTCGCCGACCTCTCAGCGCTCGAGGGCATGCCCTTCGCGGTGTTGTGCCTGGCCGGCACCCAGGTCGCCGATGTGGGGCCCCTGCACGGCATGCCGCTCGAGGCGCTCAACCTCGAGCGCACCATGGTAGCCGATCTCACGCCCCTGTCCGGCATGCGCCTTGCTTCGCTGCTGCTCGGTGGCACGCGGGTGGCCAACCTGGCGCCGCTGCAGGGCATGGCCCTGACCAGGCTCACCATCAACGACACCAGGGTCGAGGCGCTTGCTCCGCTTGCCGGCATGTCCTTCGCCCACCTCGACTTCAGCCACACCGCGGTCGAGAGCCTGGTGCCGCTCGCCGGCGGCAACCACATTGAGCTGATCGCGCGTTGGACCAAGGTGCACGCGCTCTCGCCCCTGCTCGCCACCCCGATCAGTGCGCTCGACCTCACCGGCTGCCGCCTCGACGACTTCACCGTGCTCGCGCGCATGGCGGTGCGCAAGTTCACCGGGCTTTCGCTGCGCCCGTCCGAGCTCAAGCGCATCGCCGCCCTGCCGGTGACCGGCGTCGAGCTTGGCGACTGCCCGGAGCTGGGCGACCTCGAGGCCCTGCGCGGCATGCGCCTGACCACCCTGAGCGTGGGCAACGCTCCGCTGAGCGACCTCGGCCCGCTCGCCGGCATGCCGCTGCGCTCGCTCGCCCTGCATGGCTGCAAGGTGCGCAGCCTCGCGCAGCTGCGCGGCATGCGCCTGGAATGGCTGGATCTCGCGCGCACCCCGGTGGACGACCTCGCGGCGCTCAGCGGCATGCCGCTGCGCACCCTCTTCATCGACCATACCCAGGTGCGCGACCTGAGCGCGCTCAGCGGCATGCCGCTTGAGGAGGTGCGTTTCGGCCCGCTGCACGGCGCCCACCTCGCCGGGGTGGCGGTCGTGCGCGCGCTCTCCACCATCCACCAGCTCGGTACCGCGCCCGACCAGCTGATGCCGGTGGGCCCGTTCTGGACCGCCTACGACCGCGGCGAGATTCCGTGAATCTGCAGAGCGCGGGGGCTCAGGCGCCGAGCGGCGCCGGCGCCAGCGCCAGCTCGTCGGCCTGATAGCTCACGAAGCGCGCCAGCCCGACCTGCTGGATCTGCGCCTGGACCCGGCGGTGGGCGTGGCGGATGGCCAGGCTGCCGAGCTTGCCCTCGTGGATGAGGCCGAACATCCAGCCGATCAGCGCCGAGCTCAGCAGCGTGATCTGCGCGAGGTCGACCACCAGTGGCTGGTCGACGCCGCGCACCCAGGCGATGGCCCGCAGCTCGCCCAGCCCGTAGTGGTGGCTGGCGTCGCGCTGGAGGGTGACCACCAGCTGGGCGTCGCCTTGCCGGATGGTGAAGGGCAGCAGTGCCGGTGGCAGCGGTGGCTGGAGGTCCATGGGGCGCGGATCCTGGAGCGCAGGCGGCGAATGCCAGCGAAAGATGCCGCGATTCGCCGACTCATGCCGCCGCCGGCGCCGGCGTGACGCCGCGCGCGCCGCCACAGTGCAGGCCGGGGCAGGGCCAGGGTGCCTCAACGGACGGCCCTAACCGCCTGCCCCGGTTGAGCAAAGCCCATTTCGGCTGGACATGCAATTTCCGTCCGTC
>JAYVMM010000912.1:0-2901 GCA_043758975.1 Planctomycetota bacterium
GGCAGGGGCTCAGCAAACCGCTGCAGAGGAGGAATTGACGGTGCCAGGGAAGTTGATCTGGGAACGCCAAAATCAGACAAAAATCTGTGCTCGTACTCATCCCTGCGGTGATCGCGGAGCGATAGGAAGGCATTGAAATTCAAGGGGTTACACAGCGGATGTCCTGTCTCTAATGCGACGTTTAGGATGAGTGGCCATGACGACGAATTCGGCGTCCTGCAGCAGCTTTATGCGGGCATCGCCTGTGAACCGGTTGCGTCTCAGTCCGCGCGGTTCCCTCAAAGCCTTCAGCCATAATCGTAGTCATTTACAATGCTTATGATTGCGCTGGCACATGGTTCGACGGCAGGATAGGACGTCCCCTTTCATGCACGCAATGATCAAATAAACATACATTATGCGATAATTACTTGACAAAACAAATTATGTACGAAATGATAGTGCATGCCCGCCACTTCTCCCACCTCTGTGATTTCTGCCCGTGGCCAGACCCAGGTGCCGCAGTGGGTTCGCACTGCTCTTAAGCTGATGCCGGGTCAGCAGGTCCGCTGGGTCGTGCGCGATGGTGAAGCGCACCTGCGTCCCGTGCCGAAGGCCGATCCGCTCGCGGCTCTCGGCTTCGCTGTCCGGCACGGCTTGGAGACCACCATGAGCAGCGACGAGTACCTGGCCGATCTGCGCGGTGGAGAAGCCGAGGATTCCAGGTGACGTGGATCGTCGATACCTGCGTGCTGCTCGATGTGCGCCTGAACGACGCTACCTTCGGTCGCTCCTCGGCGGAATGCCTCGCCGAGCTGCTGCCGCAGGGCCTCGCCATCACCAGCACGACCTATATTGAGCTGGCACCGGCTTTTCGCGGGGAGGTCGCGTTGGTGGACGAGTTCCTTGACGAAGTGGGAGTAGCACATCAAGCATTCCCGGGTTCCGTGCTGGGGCTGACTCCGGCATGGAGCGAAGATGATACCGCCCATGCGTTCGCGGCCTGGCATCGCCATACGCAGGCGCGGCGATCCAGTGGAGGCACCATGCCGCGCCGACCGCTAGCGGATCTGCTCATCGCCACCGTTGCCCGTCGCTTCTCCGGCATAGTGACGCGGAATGGCGCCCATTTTTTCGCATTCGACGCGGGGAAGGCCCTGCACATCGTCGATCCCACCCAGCCAGGAACCTGGCCGGGATAAGGATCTGAGATTGTTAGCGAGAGGCGCACGGCTGCCGATGTCGGTAATCAGCTGGCGACAACGGCGGGGTCCTTCCGGACAGCTGTACGACCCCAAGAGCGGGACCTGGAGCGCTACCGGGGCGATGAACCTCTGGCGCTCCTACACGCAGTCCTGCCTCATGGATAATGGCCATGTGCTGGTGGTCGGGGGCATCTCGCTCGATTTCTATGGCACCGTTATTCTCAAAGAGGTTCGCAAGGGTGATGCGCAGCGAGGCGTAGCGGCAATCCTTGCCCAGGGTCTGGGCAGCCACCTGATCGCACGAGATGGCGTTGGAGAAATCCTTGCCTGGGATGCCGATGGTATCCACCCCGGTGAGGAAGTTGGTGCTGCCGAAGTGCGGGTCGTAGGCCTTGCCGTTAGCGAGGTTGCCGACCATGGTGAGGTCATCCTGGTGGGCCTTGAGCGGAGCCATGCCGGCGGGGATGCCGATCTGTGCCCATTTCCCTGGCTTGGTCGGATAGAAGGTCTCGTTGGTGAATCCGTAGCCGGCGCCCAGGAAGACCATGCGCGTGACGTCGGCCGCTGGGGCAGCGCTGCGCGGCTCGCCGGCGCTGAGCGACTCGAGGCAGGGGAGCGCGAGGACTGCACCTGTAGCCAGGAGGAATGAGCGGCGGGAGGTGGTGTGCAGGTAGGACATGGCTGGGTTCCTGGTCGTGGTTCGTCGCTGTTCGTCGCTGTCGCTATTTGGCGCGGAAGCTCTTGGCGAGGACGATGCTCATGATCATGTCCTTGAGTGGGTAGTGCTTGGCTTTCAGGGCCTTGAGCGCCGCGTCGGTATCGTCGCGGTCGCTGAACTGCAGGCGGCGGCCGAGGGCGTAGGAGCTGAGCGCCTCGTAGAGGGCGCGGGCGAGGCGGTCCTCGTTCTTCATCAGCGCCTGCTTGAGGCCGTGCAGGTCGGCGAAATGGCTGCCGTCGGGCAGGGTGCCGATGGCATCGATCGGGCGTTCCTGCTTGCCGACCAGTTCGGTGTCGCGCCACAGGCCGATCGGGCTGAAGTTCTCCAGGCCCAGGCCGATGGGGTCGAACTTGGCGTGGCAGGAGGCGCACTGCGGGCGCGATTCGTGGAGGCGCGTGACCTCGCGCACGGACAGCTCCGTTGCTGGAGGAAAGCTTGGTGCGCGCGGACTTCAGCCCATCGGTAAGCGCGGAAAGCACTCGGTGATTGCGCCCGCGCTGGGCTGCTTCTCGTCCTCGGGCGGCATCTTGCCCTGATTCAGGACATCGAGCACGTCTGCCCACGTATTCGCGGAGGCGACGTCAGCGAGGGTGTAGTCGAGGGTGTCGAGGCGGAGCTGCTTCTTCTACTTCTGCGGACCGTGGCAGGCAACGCAGTAGGTCGACAGCATGGCTTTGACGTGGGCGGCGCCGTCCATGGGCGGCAGCTTCGCCGTGCTGCTGGGCGCATCGACGGCGAGCGCTGCCAGCTGGGTCGTGGCCAGCAGCACGGCGAGGGCACCACCGCGCAGGGCCAGAAGCCGCATGCCAAGTCGGCCCGGGGCAGGCGCTTGGGTGACGAGCACCGGACGGTCGCAGGGCTCGGAAGCGGCGCCTGCGCGATCAGCCGGCCTGGAGGGTGGATGCAATCGGGCGTTCATCGCGGCGCGGATCCTCATCGTGACCGGCTCCCGGGCTGGGCCGTCCCTGCCGTCACGGGGGGGGGGGGGGGGGGGGGGCC
>JAYVMM010000913.1:0-3494 GCA_043758975.1 Planctomycetota bacterium
GAATCGTGTCGTATGGGAGACGGATTGAGGCCCAGCAGGAAACTTGCTGGATCAGCCACCGCACCCTGAAGCGACATGCGCCACATTTCTATCCAAACATATTGGGCACGTCCGGGTCCGTGGGGGTGCCCTTGGGTAACTGGGGGCCCTACCGAGCAGCGCGCCATGAGGCCGGTGGCCATGCATCGCAAGAACAGCCTGTTCAGCGCTCCAACGCGGGGGCTGAGGGCTATGCGACCCTGCTGACCCTGGCCTACTCGGCGCAGGTCAACGGCCTCAAGCCGGTGACCTACCTCTGCGACAGCATCGAGGATATCCATTATCAGCGTCGGCTTCTCAGTGAACTCACGCCAATGGCCTATGCTCGGCGCTCGGGGCAGAAGTGCGAGAGGCCTTCGTAAACCGGTTACCTGGTTCAAGCCATTTCGTCACTTTCTCAATGTATCCAACTCGCCCTTACGCCATTTCACCTTCGACGCGCTGTCCACGCTGAAGAAGCTGCCGAAGTTGAGGAAGCTCACGGCCTCGAAGATCGATCTCCCGCCTGCAGATGTTCAACCCCTGCGCGCTGCCCTGCCCGGGGTCGCCCTCGTCTGGGCGGCGATGAGCGAGCAGGAGGCATCCATCCGACGCGAGAAGAGGAAGCTCGGTCCCGGATCCGCCGGCGCTGTCAGTCGCCGGACGGACCCATGCCATCCAGCTCTAGGAGCCGGTGGTCCCGGCAGCTGGCGGGCGCGCCGTGCGTCCCAGGAGCAGCTCCCGCGCCCGAGTGAAGCCGGTGCGTCCAGACGTGAGCACCGGCACCCGCGATGCGCTCAGCAGGGGCTCGATGGCGGCCATCGATACCTGGGCGAGGACGATGCAATCCACGGTGCCCGCGAGCTGCTCGATGGCCTCCATCAGCAGCAGGTTGTGCCGGTCGCGGTCGCCGGCGCGCAGGGCGGCGAAGGCCTCCTGGCAGAGCACGGTGGTCACCGTGATCGAGGCTCCGGCATCACCAGCCGCGCGAGCGAGCAGCCGCCGCGATGAGGGTACCGTACTCGGCAGGGTGGCGACGAGCCCGATGCGCCGACCAAGCGCCACGGCGCGGTCCATCATCGGACGATCGATCTGGAGCAGCGGCGTCACCAGCATCGGCTGGGCGAGCTCGACCGCCTGGTTGAAGGTCGAGCACGCCAGCATGATCAGATCCATGCCGTGCCGTTCCAGGGTCTGGGCATAGCTGGTGAAGGTCGCGAAATTGGCAAGCGGGATGCAACCCGGCGGCGCCGCCAGGTTGGACTGCTGCAGGGTGTCGTCCGCGAGATGGGAGATCGCCACCCCGGGCAGCAGCTCATCGATATAGGGCTGCACCACCTGGACGGTGAATACCGCGGCGTGGATGATACCGAGCTTGGCGCCGGCCAATGCGTTCATCGCTGCTCCGATCGTGGTCCGCTGGAACGCGCTAGGCGCGCACCGGCAGGGACGGGGATGGCCTGCGCCGGGCTCGGCGTGCGTGCGCAGAGGCGGTGGAGTTCGGCGAGCATCAGCGCTCCATCCACGTTGATTTCATCGGCGTAGGCCTCGAGCGAGAGGCGCTGGTCGTAGCCGCCGGCGCGCAGGAGGTCGACGAAGGCGGTGAAGTCGCCATCCGGCCTCGTTACGCAGCGGCGTTCACCCGGATGGGAGGCATGGACATGGCGGATGAGCTGCTGGGCGGCAGCGATGTCGGCCGTCGTATCGCCCGTGCGCATGACATGGAAATAGTCGACCAGCAGCTGGATGCGGGGGTGCGCCACCTGCCTACAGAGCGCGGCCGCCGCGGCGACGGTGGTGAGCTGGTTGCACTCGCGACGGTTGAGTGGCTCAATGGCTATGGTGATGCCAAGGCGGTCGGCCACTGGCGCGCAGTCCGCAAGGAAGGCGGCGAGCTGGGCATGGGCGGCGCCGGGTGGGCATCCCGGCGGTGCCATGCGTGCGCCCGCGCTGCCGAAGACCACGACCGCCACCTGCAGGCGTGCCGCGCGTTCGAGGGCGTGGCGGACGTAAGCGCGTATTCGCGGGACATCCGCGCCCGGGCCGCAGAGCGCCAGATCCGGTGGCAGGAAGTCATTGCAGGCCTCGCAGCGCAGGCCGAGGTCCCGCAGCGCCGACTCCACCTCACCCAGCCCCGCCTCGTCGAGCGCGGCGAGGCGCGCCAGGGGCAATTCGGCATAATCGAAGCCGATCCCCTGCAGGCGCCGCAGGCCATCGGCCAGCGATGCCCCGGGAGGGACGATCATGTTGAGGCAGCAGCCGAAGCGCATGGCCGTACAGTTCCCGAAATGGGTGGGTATGTGCCGACGTTCACACGCGCGGCCGCACTACGATCTCGTCGACCACCGCGCGGTCGGGCAGCTCGAGGGCGAGCAGGATGCAGGCGGCGACATCCTCGGCGGTGAGCATGGCGGTCCTGGCCGCTGCCGGCGGCGGGTTGGGGCGGCGGTCGAGCAGCGGGGTGTCGATGTCGCCGGGGAAGACCGCGGTGGCGCGCAGGCCGTGCCGGTTCTCCTCGGCGTTGATCGCCTGGGTCAGGCCGGCCTGGCCGAATTTGCTGACCGCGTAGCCGACGCCGGAGAGCACACTTGCACGCCGGCCGGCGATCGACACCACATTGACGATGGTGCCGCGCCCGGCCGCGCGCATCGCCGGCAGCACCGCGCGCACGGCGTAGAAGCTGCCGTGGAGATTGGTGTCGACCAAGTCATGGTAGTCCTCGAGGCTGAGGGCTTCGAAGCTGCGCGCGGGGACATTGGTGCCGGCGGCATTGACCAGGGCGTCGATGCGCCCCCAGGCAGCGAGGGTCTCCGCCACCGCATGCTCAGTCTCGGTCGGCCGGCGCACATCGGCCTGGCGAGTGCGCACGCGGTCCAGGTCCGTGCACTGGCGGGCGGTCTCATCAAGTGCGGAGGCGGTGCGCCCGAGGGCGACCACCCGCCAGCCGCGGCCGGCGAGGGCGACGGCCGCGGCGCGCCCCACTCCCGACCCGGCACCGGTGATCAGGGCCACCGGACCCGCTTGGTGATGGGAGGATGGGGGCGCGGCGCTGCTGCTCATGGTTTCCAGTGTCCGGGGCTGTTCACGGTGACCTTCTCCTGGACGCGGATGTCCTCGGATGAGCTTCCGACCATGATGTCGAAGGACCCCGGTTCAACAACGAAGCCGTGGACCTGATCGTCGTAGAAGGCGAGCTGCCTGCCCGCGATGGACATGGTGACCACGCGGCTCTCCCCCGCGGCGAGGCTGATGCGAGCGATTCCGCGCAGCTCCTTGCCGGGTCGGGTCACCCGGCAATCGCGATCATGGACGTAGAGCTGGACGACCTCGTCGCCGGCGCGGTGGCCGGAATTTGCCACCGTGACGCTCACCTGCACCACCCCGTCGCCGGGGATGGCCACCGGCGAGACGGTGAGCGCGCTGTAGGCGAAGGTGGTGTAGCTCAGGCCGTGTCCGAACGGATAGAGCGGGGCGCC
>JAYVMM010000914.1:0-2793 GCA_043758975.1 Planctomycetota bacterium
CGCCGCCGCCGCCGCCGCCGGCGCGCGCCAAGGGCCGACCGGCCCAGGACGATCGGCGCGTGCAGCGCCTGGAAAAGCAGGAGGCCAAGCGCGCAGATCGCAAGCGGCGGCGCGAAGAGGCCAAGCGCAAGCACCGCTGAGCGCACCCAGGCGCAAGCGCTCGCGCTCGCGCCGGCTCAGACCGGCAGCACGGCGCGCGCCCACCCGGCGAGGCGCTGCCCGATCTCGTCCAAGCCAGGTGGCGGCGCCCCGTCCAGCGCGCCGGCGTCGACCACCCCGGCATGGGCCTGCTGCGCGGCGGCCCGCGCCGCCGCGCGCAGCGCTTCGCTGGCGCCATCGGGCAGCTGCACCAGCGCGAAGGGGAACTCGCCCTGGCCCCAAGCGGTGCGCCAATCGCGCACCAGGGCCGCGAGCAGGGCGCGGTACGGCTCGGCCTGATAGCGCGCACCGGTGGCGTGCAGCCAGAGCGCGCCGCGCAGGCCGTACGGCACGAGCGGCTGAATCATGCCGTTGTTGAGCGCCGCCGGCAGTTCGGCATGGTGACTGTGCAGCGGCGGCGGTGGCGCTTCGCGGCGCGCGAGCTCGAGCTCGGCCCGGCAGAGCCATGGACCAGCGAGCGCGATGGTGGCGGGGCGGGCGCGCGCTAGCCCGCGCGCGCCTGGCGTTGGGGCCGGGGCCGGGGCGAGGCTGAGCTCGTCGGGCGCCCCGACCAGGCCGCCTGGTCGCTGGCACGCGAACAGGCGCAGCGCGATGGTGAGGGTGGCTCCGCGCACCAGCCGGGCCGGAACCGGGTAGCTGTGCGCGCCCGCCGCGGCGTCGGTGCTCGCGCCGCCGTCAGCGTCAGCATCGTCACTGGCACCGACCGGAGTGCCGTTGACATAGGCGCGCACCGCGCCCGCGACCCGTCCGAGCGCAAGTGTGAGGGCGTGCCCGCGCCAGCCCGGTGGCAGCGCCACCGTACGGCGCAGCCAGCAGGCGCCGGCGCCGGGGTAGCCGGCGGCGTCCCAGCGCCCGGGCAGGCTGAGCTCGCGCCAGTCGTCCTCCGCGCAGGCGGGCTGGTGCCAGCCGCGGCGTACACCGCGGTTGCCGGGGTCGGGGTGGCCGGCGGCCTGCTGCCAGCCGCTCAGCAGCTTGCAGTAGGCCGGCGAGCCCTCCTTGGCTGCCATCCCGCTGAGCTCGGCGCGCTCGAGCACGCCGCGCAGCTGGTGCTCACTGGCGAGGGCGGCGCGGCTGACCCAGGATTCAACCGCCGCCTGCGCGCTGGCCGCGAGGATCACCCCCAGCGGCACCCCAAGCGTCTGCTGCTGGGCGGCGGCGAAGCTGCTGGCGAGCGCTCCGAAGGCATCGTTCGCGCGTGCGCGGCTGTCCTGCCAGCCGGCGGCGCTCTCGATCTCGTCGCGTGGACGCTCGGCGTGCGCGGGAGCGAGGCGGAACAGGCGCAGCGGCGGCGCCCCGGCGCTGCGCCGCGCCGGCGGCGAGGCGCCGCCCGCCGGCAGTCCCGGCAGCGCGCGCTGGCCGGCGCACAGCCACACCTCGCCGACCGCGACCTCCTCGACCGTCAACTCCTCCTGCTCGGCGGCGACGCGCAGGGTGAGCGCGCTGCCGAGATGGTCGCGAGCCTGCAGCCGAGGCATCCGCACCATCCAGCTGCCCTTGGCATCGGCCTGGGTCTCGGCGCTGCACCCGCCGAGGCTGGCCACCACCCGCTGATGCGGGCTGGTCCAGCCCCATACCGGGATCGGCAGCCCCTGCTGCACCACCATGCCGCGACTGAAGAGACGGGGGAGCTTCATGGCGTGCGATCGAACCGTCCCTCTGCCGCCGGACCGCTCAATGCGGTCGGCGACAGCGGAGTTCTACCTGCTGGGTGCGGTCCGCTATGAGTCCGTTTGGATCCATACCGCGTGCGCTGCCGTTAGCGTGCCTGAAGGTGGCAGGCGCAGCGCTGGCGAGCGTGTGCCGGCTGATGGATGCGGTGCTGGACACCTGGGCAAATGTACCACGATCAGCTGCTCGCCCTCCCCCCGCCCTGGCATGCCCACGCGCCGGCCCCGGAATGCAATCGTGATCGCCTTCATCTCCGACATCCACAGCAATCTCAGCGCCCTGGAGGCGGTGCTCGCGGACATCGATGCCCTCGGCACCGTCGAGCGCCTCTACTGCTTGGGCGACGTCATCGGTTATGGCCCGCAGCCGGTCGAGTGCCTCGATCTGGTGGCCTCGCGCTGCAAGCTGATCCTGATGGGCAACCATGAGCACGCCCTGCTCTACGGCGCCTACGGCTTCCACGCCGCGGCCAAGCGCGCCATCGACTGGACGCGCGACACCCTGCAGCGGGTTTCGCCGGCGGCGCAGCGCAAGGCCATGCTCGAGCTGCTGCAGAACCTGCCTATCCGCCACGAGATCGACGATGTGCTGCTGGTCCATGGCAGTCCGCGCGATCCGGTGATGGAGTACGTACTCGAGAGCGACCTGTGGGAGGGGGCCGACCCCGACAAGATGGAGAGCATCTTCGCCGGCTTCTCGCGCCTGTGCTTCGTCGGCCACACCCACCGCCCCGGGGTGTTCACCGACGACCGCTGCTTCCTGCCCGCCACCGACCTCGCCAACGGCTTCGTCATCTCGGATGGCAAGTACCTGATCAACGTCGGCTCGGTCGGCCAGCCGCGCGACCGCAATCCGCTCGCCTGCTACACCCTCTTCAACGGCGAGGCGGTCTATTTCCGCCGCGTCGCTTACAATATCGACGACACCGCCGAGAAGGTCCGGCGCATCGACCAGCTGGACCGCCGC
>JAYVMM010000915.1:0-3750 GCA_043758975.1 Planctomycetota bacterium
GTGTCAGCGTGGCGGAAAATATACCAATATAGTATACTTTATCGGTCCAATTCGTTGCCGGTGACCGGCCTGATTCAGCCGGAAATACCCGCGCCGGACCACCTGCGACGCCCTATCACCGAGCGTCCGGTTGGCGGCCACCACCGTTGCGATGGCGGGAGAACGTTCACGCGTTATTGCGTAACCAATTGAAAATACAGAGGTAATGCAAGATGCCCGAGTTGTGGCCTGACCCCGTGCGCGTTCCACGGCGGGGACTCGGCGGGGCACCTGGATAAATCATGCTGTTATGGTATGAAATTAACGTGATCGCACCGCACTGTCCCGGGCTTGCAGCGACCGCGACCGCCCGCACGCCGCCAGGCCGGAGCCCGCATCCCGCTGCGCTGGCCATACGGCGCGCCACCGTCGACCCTGCGGCAGCCCGACGATCACACGCCCATGGGCGGTCCCCGTGGGGCGCGCGCTCCCCGCGCGCGGTGGAGCGAAGAATCCGCCTCGCCCCACCGTCCCGTCGCCTGCCCAGCTACGCGCTGTGCGCTGATCGCTGATAGGAGTCCCATGGTGCGCTTCGCCTGCCTGCTGTTCCTGACCTGGTGCGCGCCGCGCTTGTGGTGTGCCGACGTCCTCACCCAGCACAACGACAATGAGCGCAGCGGGCTGAACGCCGAGGAGACCGTGCTCACCCCAGGAACCGTCACCCCCGCCAGCTTCGGCAAGCTCTACACCCTCACCCTCAATGCCAGCGTCAACGGCCAGCCGCTGTACGTCCATGGCCTGAGCATCGCCGGCGCGCAGCACAACGTGCTCTTTGCCTACACCTCCACCGGTGGCAACAAATCGCCCTGCGCCATCTACGCCTTCGATGCCGATGTCGGCGGCGAGCCCTTGTGGAAACGCGATCTCGGACCCTCCGCCGAGTGCACCACCAGCACCCCGGCAATCGATGCCGCACGCACCACCATGTACCTGGTGAGCAAGGACAAGGACAACAGCGGCGCGATCTGGCTGCACGCCATCGATCTCAATACCGGCGCCGAGCGCAGCGGCTCGCCGCTGCAAATCGCCGCCAGGGTTCCAGGCACCGGCGCCGCAAGCCTGGACGGCAGGCTGTCCTTCGTCACCAAGAAAGCCAACTGCCGGCCCGGCGTGCTGGTGGTCGACGGTTTGATCACCATCGCCTTCGCCAACGCCGGCGATGGTCACCCCTTCCATGGCTGGGTGCTCAGCTATGCCTACGACGGCACCACCTTCACCCAGAAGGGGGTGTTCTGCACCACCCCCGACGCCGACGCCGGCAAGCCGGGCAACTATTCCAAGGACGGCGGCGGCATTTGGCAGTCCGGCAAGGGCCTGGCCAGCGACGGCACCGCGATCTACTGCATCTCCGGCAACGGCAACTTCAGCGCCGATACCGGCGGGCGCAACTACGGCATGTGCTTCCTCAAGCTGCGCCTGGGCGACCTCCAGCTGCTCGACTGGTTCACCGAGGCCAAGGTGCACAAGGACAGCGACGACGACAACGACATCGGCAACACCGGCCCGGTGCTCATCCCCGGCACCACGGTGATGTTCGCCGGCGCCACCAAGTACGGGCGCAGCTACCTGGTCGACTGCGCGCAGCTCGGGCATTTCAGCGATGACCACGACACCTGCCTGCAGACGCTCGAGAGCCCGGCGCTGGCCTTTCCCAACGGGCAGAACCCAGTGGCGTGGAACGCCGGCGCCGCCGGCACCTTCGTCTACGTGTGGAACCGCCCGCAGGGGGTTGCGCAATATGCCTACGATCCGGCCAAGCGCGCCATCACCGGCGGTAGCCCGCTGCACCAGGGCGGTACCGCCGCCGCCGGTGCCGGCGGCGGGTTGACCATCACCGCCAACCACCAGCAGGGCGGCATCCTGTGGTGCCTGGGCAGCGATGCGGTGGTGCGCGCGGTCGATGCCCTCGATGTCTCCAAGGAGCTGTGGAACAGCGCCCAGAACGCCGAGCGCGACGCGCTCGGGAAGCCCGGCAAATGGCAATTCCCCACCGTCGCCGACGGCAAAGCCTTCATGCCGAGCGGCAACGGCACCATCGCCGTCTATGGCCTGCTCGGCAAATGACCCCGAGCGCGCTCGCCTTCTAGGGGCTGGCTTTTCCAGGGCGACGCGGTTGCGACCGCTTGCGCCAGCAGCCGCGAGCTCTCGCCGATGAACGTGGACGGCGCCTGGGTTCATTGCCTTGGCGATGACGCGAGCACGGCGCACAGAGCATCGATCCCGGGACGAGTTCCCCACAGCGGGTATAGGCTGCCCGAAACTCCCATCTTTGCTGTCGCGTCATTCGTCCCTGCATGGGCCCCCACCGCGACCGGAATTTCGAAACCAGCGTATGGGGAGCCGCGTGGGTATGACAGGCATCGTCTCGGAAGCAGTCTGATGCAACTTCTGGCGGCTTCGATGCGGTTGATGATGCCGTAAGGTCAGAACCGGTTGGCCGTGGGATTCTCCTTTTTCTGTGCGGTGAGAACGGGCAAGCGGGGGCGGGCGTAGGGAGGAAAGCGTTTATCCCTGCTCGTGCTTGATCAGTGACCCGCCCAATCCGAAGTCGTCCATAGCCAAGGTGGGACTCGAACCCACAAAACCCGGAGGTCGGCGGATTTTGAATCCGCTGCGTCTGCCAATTCCGCCACTCGGCCGTGGCCAGTACGCTAGGCTGGCCGGCGCGCTTGGCAACTCATGGTGCGACCGCAGCCTTGACCAGCTCGGCGAGCGCCTCCGGCAGCGCGATGGAGAGCGCCAGGCGGTGGCCGTCGGGGCTCATCTTGCGCCAGGTCTTGCGGATGATGTCGATGAACTTGTCGCGCGTGTAGTCGGGATGCTCAGCGGCGAAGCCACTGAGCTCATGCTCGAGGAACACCAGGCAGGCGGCATCCTCGAGCGCCTGGGCCTCGCGATCGCCCTTGGGCGCGTTCTTGGCCACCAGCTGGGCGACGCGCATGATCAGGCCTTCCGGGCATCCGGCGGCACTGAGCAGGGCCGCCGCGCGCTCGCCCTGGCGAGCCTGCACCGCCTTGCGCCAGGTGAAATAGCCGGCCTTGTCGGCGGCGAACTCGCTGCGCGGGATGGCCCAGCGCTCGAGGTGCTGGCAGCTGGCGGCGAGATGAAGTTCCATGCTCGCGCCCGGCACCAGCTCCCCGATCCAGCGCTGCAGGCGCATGGCGTAGAGTTGCTCGGCGGGCTGGCCATCGCTGCGCTCGGGATCGTTGGCGTGCGCGCGGTCGATGGCCGCCTGCCAATGCTGGAATTGGCTGCCGTAGCGCTCGGGCGGTTCGACCAGGGTGAAGGCGCGGACATAGCGGGTCAGCTGCGCGACGCACTGTTCATAGTCGCGCTGGGTGCCGCCATAGGGGTCGGGCACCCCGCCGCTCGCGCCATTGACCACTTCCAGCTTGGCTGCTGGGACGCCCCGGCTGCGCATATGGGCGACGTGGCCACTGGTCATGCACAGCACACGGGCGTAGGCTCCCAGGTCGAGCGCGTCGACATGCCGGCTGCGGTGGCCGCGGAGGTCCAGTCCGAGATTAGCCAGGCAGGCTACCGCCTCGGGCGAGGCCGGCATGCCGTTGTCGGCGCCGGTGCCGGCGCTCTCGACGGTGACCGCCTGCTCAGCATGCCGCTGCGCCAGCTCGGCGCTGAGCAGGGCGGAAAGCATCGGACTGCGGCAGGTATTGCCGGTGCACACGCAAAGGATCTTCATGGCGGGTCCCG
>JAYVMM010000916.1:0-1805 GCA_043758975.1 Planctomycetota bacterium
CCGCGCATCGACGACACCATGGCGATCTCCCTGCTCCCTGCGGAAGCGCACTTCCCCGGCCCCGAACGGAGCCTTATAGCGCGCCCTCTGGAGCGGGCGCATCCCGAGGCGTCCCGCGGACCAACCGTGCTAGCGTTCGCGCGCTCGGAGCAGCTCTGGATGAAGATCGGCGGGCGGCCCTACCGGACAATCTGGCTCGAGGATGGGGGTCGCGTCGCGGCCATCGACCAGACGCGCCTGCCCTTTGCCTTCGAGGTGATCACCTTCTCCCAGGTGGAGGACGTGGTGCACGCCATTCGCACCATGCAGGTGCGCGGCGCCCCGCTGATTGGAGTCGCGGCGGCGTATGGGCTGGCGCTCGCGCTGAGGCGGGATCCCACCGATGCGCACCTCCAGCACGCGGAAGCGGCGCTCGGCGAGACCCGTCCGACCGCCGTGAACCTGCGCTGGGCGCTGGGCGAGATCCGCCGCGCCGTGCAAGCACTCCCCGAACCTCAACGGGCCCCAGCCGCGTTCCGCCGCGCCGCGGAGCTCGCGGACGACGACGTCGAGACCTGCCGCCGCATTGGGCAGCGCACCCTGCCGATCCTCCGGGCGCTCGCGGAGAGGAACCCCGGGCGCCCCGTCAACGTGCTCACCCACTGCAACGCGGGCTGGCTGGCGACCACCGACTACGGAACCGCGCTCTCGGGCGTGTACCAGGCGCACGACGCTGGCCTCCCCCTCCACGTCTGGGTCGACGAGACCCGCCCGCGCAGCCAGGGCCTGCTCACGTGCTGGGAGCTGGGCCAGCACGGCGTGGCCCATACCTTGATCGCGGACAATGCGGGTGGGCACCTCATGCAGCGCGGCCAGGTGGACGTGGTGCTGGTGGGCAGCGACCGCACCACGGCGCGCGGCGATGTGGCCAACAAGATCGGCACCTACCTCAAGACGCTCGCCGCGCACGACACGGGCGTGCCCTTCTACGCGGCGCTGCCGCACTCGACGCTCGACTTCGCGCTCGATGACGGGCTCCGCGATATCCCCATCGAGGAGCGATCCGTCGAGGAGGTGGTGAGCGCGACGGGGAAACTGCCCAGCGGCGAGCTCGCCTCGGTCCGCCTCGTGCCCGAGGGAGTGCGGGTGGCGAACCCCGCCTTCGACGTCACGCCCGCTCGCCTGGTAACCGGGCTGATCACCGAGCGCGGCGTGTGCCCCGCGAGCCGTGAGGGGCTCCTGGCTCTCTATCCGGAGCGCCGCCCGTGAAGCACCTCTCCCTGCGCCGCGCGGTCATCGCCGCCGCCCGACAGATGAACGCGGAGGGGCTCAGCCAGGGCACCAGCGGCAACGTCAGCGCGCGGGTCAAAGGCGGCATGCTCATCACGCCGACCGGGTTGCCCTACGGCGAGCTCCGGCCGAAGGACCTCTGCCTGCTGCGCCTCGACGGCAGCGCCGCGGAAGGGGGCCGCACGCCTTCCAGCGAGTGGCGGATCCATGCCGACCTGTACCGAGCGCGGAGCGAAGTAAGCGGCATCGTCCATGCGCACCCGCTCTACGCCACCACGCTCTCCATCCTGCGCCAGGAGATCCCGGCGGTGCACTACATGATCGCGGTCGCGGGCGGACCGACGGTGCGCTGCTCGGGCTACGCCACGTTCGGGAGCGCCGAGCTGAGCGAGCGGGTCCAGGAGGCCCTGGTGGGTCGGCAGGCCGCCTTGCTCGCCAACCACGGACTGGTCGCCGTGGGCAGCTCGGTCGAGGACGCCTTCCGCGTCGCCCGCGAGGTGGAGGTGCTGGCGTCGCAGTACTGGCACGCCCTCCAG
>JAYVMM010000917.1:0-5229 GCA_043758975.1 Planctomycetota bacterium
CCCCGCCGCGGCCACCGCCCTGTGCGCCGTCCTGGCGCTCATCCCTGGCGCCTGTGCGCCCCAGACCGAGAGCGCCGCCGATGCACCCAGCCCGAGCGCGGAGGCGGCCAAGGCCGATCCCCGGCTCGAAGGTCCCCTACGCCAGCTCTTCGCTTCGCTCACCCCCGGCCAGCGCGAGCTGGCCCTGCTCGCCGCCGGCGACGCCCGGCGCAACGAAGTGGTCTTCCCGGGCGGCCCGCGGGCGGGCATCGCGATCGCCCGCCTCGACCCCGCGCAGCATGCCCTGGTGCGCGAACTGATCGCTGCCTTCACTTCGCCCTACGGCCGCCAGCAGTGCGACCAGATCATCGCCCAGGCCGGACCCGAGGGCCTCGACCGCTTCTATCTCGCCTTCTTCGGCGAGCCCCGCACCGGCGTCACCTACGCCTGGCGCATCGCCGAGCACCACCTCACCCTGGTCGATGTCGAGGTCGCCCCCGACCAGGGCCTCACCGTCGGCCCGATCCTGCTCGGCTCCAACCCGCCCGACTTCTTCGATTTCGAGGTGAACGCCCTCATCGCGCTCTATGCCGCTCTCAGCCCCGATGAGCGCCGCCTGGTCACCAGCCCAGGCACGGGCGCGAGCGGCGAGGCCATCGTCGCCGCCGGTGCGCCATGCTGGAAACTGGGCCAGGCAAGCCAGGAGCGCGTCGCCGCCGTCCTCAACCAGCGCCTCGCCTTCTTCTCTCCTGCAATCCAGGCGCGCCTGCGCGCGATCATCGCCGAACGCGGCGGCATCCCGGCCATGCACCTGGTCTTCTTCGGCGCCGCCGACAAGCGCTGCCTGGATGGCGGGCGCTGGGACTGGAAACTCGGCGGGCCGACCGTGCTGATCGACTACGCCAGCAGCGGCGGCCACATCCACCTCTCGCTCAAGGCCGGAACCGAGCGCGCGCCAGACGCGCGCTAGCGCAAGGCCGGCGGGCGCCGCCGCCGGAGCCTACTTCTTCTTCAGCGCGGCGAGGTACTCGATGAGGTCGACCAGGTCCTGCTGGCTCATCGCCCGCTGCAGTCCAGTCGGCATCAGCGAGTTCTTCTGCTTGGTCCTACTCGCGATGTCGCTCTTCTTGTACTTGGTGACGATCGCCCCCACCGCCTTGAGCGCGACCTCCTGCTCGGTGTCGCTGATGACGATACCGATGGCCGAGTTGCCGTCCTTGAAGGTGAGCAAGGTGGTTTCGTAGTTGAATTCGATGCCGGCGTCGGGCACCACCACCGATTCGTAGAGCGCATCCTTGCCGAGCTTGGTGCCGATCTCGCTGAGGTTGGGCCCGAAGTCGATACCCTTGCCGTTGACCTGGTGGCAAGTCACGCAGATCCCCGAGAAGATCTTCTCGCCGTGGCCCACGTCGCCGGACTTCTTCGCCAGCTGGGCGAAGGACGGCAGCACGCCGTCGCTGGCCTCGGGCGCCGGCTCCTTCTTCGCGACTTCGGAGCGGATGGCCTCCCATGGGGCGTTGAGCAGGACGCTGGTGACCAGGGGCTTGAGCTCGCTTGGCAGCTTGCCGCCATTGCTGAGATCGAGCAGGAAGTGCGCCCCAGCCTCGAGTTTACCGAGCGCACGCACCGCCTCCTGGCGCAGCGCAAGCTCACGCCCGGCGTCGGCGACCAGCGGCTGGAGCAGGGGCAGCGCGCGCTGGTCGTTGGCGTTGCCGAGCAACGCCGCCACCGCCGCGGCATCCTTGCCGGAAAGGCCCTTGGCCACCGCCTCGGTGCCGCCGTTGGCCATCACCAGGCGCAGCGCCTGAACCCCGCTGGTCTCGGCGGGATGGGCGATGGCATAGGCGAGCAGGTCATCGTCGCGGTCCTTGATCTTGAAGCGCTCGGCGAGCGCGACGAAGGCAGGCGTGCCTTTGGTCCCGTCGAGCACCTTGGCCAGCGCGGCCTTGATTTGCGGGCTGTCGGCGTTCTTGATGCGCTTGGCCGCCTCCAGGCGGATGGCGTCACCCTGGGCGCCATCGGCGCCGAGCAGCGCGACCAGCGCGGCATCGCGCTCGGCCGCCGGCTGGAAGTCGAAGGCGCGGAAGAAGCGCTGGCGGTCGAGCGGCGGCGTGGCGGGGTCGAGGATGATCTTGGAGAGCAGCGCAGCCACCCCGCTCGCGCGCGCGCGCCAGACGATGTCGCGCCCGGTGGGGGTGTTCCAGCCATCGCCAGCCTTGGCCTGCCAGGCCTTGAAGCATTCATCCCAGCGCTTGTCGGCGCCGATGCCGAGCGCCTCGATCGCCCAGCGGTCGACGCCGTCGTGCTGGACCGCGAGCGCGGCCCACAGCTCGGGCATCTCGGGTGCTTGATTGTGACGCAGGGTGATGGCGCATTCGCGGCGCACCTGGGGCGAGGCGTCCTTGACCAGGGCGGAGACCAGGGGGATGACGTCGAGCTTGATCTGGCGCGCCGCGCGCAGGGCGGTGATGCGCAGGTCCGGATCGACGTCCTTGAGCGCTTCCTTGACGTAGCCGGGGCCCTTGTCGGCGAGCTTGGTGAGCAGCCACAGCGCGCGCGCGCGCAGGCGCGGGTTGGTGTCATGCCACAGCTTAATCAGCTCGGGCTCGGCGGCGGCGCCGAGCTCGTGCAGCTTGGTCCAGGCGAGGTAGCGGGTGGCGAGGTTGGGCGAACACAGCGCGCGCACCGCACCCGCGCCAGAGGCGAGGTCAAGCTTGGGCGCCTGGGTCTGCGCGCCGGTGGGGGCGATGCGGAAGAGCCGCCCGCCTGCAGTATCAGGGTTGTTGTCGCCCATTTGGTGGCCACCGACCCCGGGATCGAACCAGTCGGCGACGATCAAAGCGCCGTCGGGCGCGACGCAGACGTCGGACGGGCGGAACCAGCTGTCCCGCGATTTCATGATATTGAGGGTCTCGGCCTTGTAGCCGGCACCGTCATTGGCGAGCTGGTAAGAGCGCACCACGTTGCTGCCCGGCTCGCAGTGGATGAGCATGTTGCGGAAGGCGGGCGGCAGCAGTTCGCCCTCGTAGACCAGGATGCCGGTCGGCGAACCGGCGCCGGTGTTGAGCAGGTTCGGCACCACGCCAGGGTCGTAGAGGTGCCAGTGGCGCGCCACGCGGTCGAGGTGCGCTGCCTCACTGCCCTGCGGCGCGTTGGCGTACTGGCTCAGCCCCGGGCCGTCGCCCCAGCCGGCGCCGGTGAGCTCGTCGGTGTAGCCGAAGTTGCCGTGCTCCATCACATAGTTGATGCGCGTGCCGCGGTTGCCGTCGTCGTCGTTGTCGGACTGCCACAGGGTGCCGAAGGAGTCGACGTTGACCTCGTAGTTGTTGCGGAAGTTGTGCCCGAGGACCTCGAACTCGCTGCCGTCGAGGTTGCAGCGGAAGACCATGCCCTGACGGTAGGGATGGCCGGAATTGTTGACCTCGTTGCCGTCGATATCGATGATCGGCTTGCCGTTCTTGTCCTTGATGCGCACCCCGGCGTTGCCGAAGTTGAAGTAGAGCTTGCCGTCGGGGCCGAAGACGAAGGTGTGCATGCCGTGGTCGTGCTGCACGCCTTCGATGCCGGTGAAGAACAGCTCCTTGGTCGGCGGCTTGCCCTCGCCGTTGTCGGTGAAGATGAAGACGTTGGGCGAGTCCGAGACGATGATCTTGTCGCCCAGCACGCACATGCCGAGCGCGGCGTTGACGTCGGTGCCCTGGTAGAACACCCGTATCTTGTCCGCCTTGCCCTTGCCGCTGCTGTCCTCCATCACCACGATGCGGTCGCCCGCCGGGCGGTTGTTGTGCCATTGGCGGTAGTTGAGGCCCTCGTCGACCCACACCCGACCGGCGGCATCGACATCGATGTCGGTCGGGTTGCAGAACATCGGCTCCGAGGCCCACAGGGTCGCGCTCAGGCCCTCGGCCATGGTCATGGCCTCTACCGAATCCTCAGGCGGCAGGCCGTTCTTGCCGCCGCCGCCGCCGGCGCCGCCGGCGAACAGCTTGGCCGGCGGGGTCTCGGTGAAGACGTAGAACTGCACCGAGGTGGTGCCGCCGCCATTCTGGTCGGTGCCGCCGTTGTCGGGGCCGGCCTTGCTCTTGAAGCGGGTGTAGCCCTTGCCGCTGATGTCGTACACCACCACCGAGATCGCGTGCACGCCGATGCCGTCGACCGCCTTGCCGGCGACCTTCATCTCGCCGCCGCTGACGTTCTTGTGCAGCTGGGCGGTGCCCCAGCCGGTGCGCGCTGAGGTCCACTTGAGGTCGGTGAGCTTGGTCTCGCCGGCGGGTCCGACCAGCACCGGGTCGACCCAATCCGCCCAGTCGGCGGCGAAACCGTCGCCACCGTCTCCCACCACCAGCACCAGCTGCTTGGCGCCGGTGACGTCGACGTCGATGTCGACTAGACCTTGCCGCACCACCGGGCTCTCGAACTTGGGCTTGGCATCGGCGGCCGGCAGTAGGGCGCCGGTGCCGAAAGCGAGCGCGAGCAGACAGGCGGACAGGGGGAGCGGAAGGCGCATGCGGGGATCCTCAGGGTATGGGACGGAGGGTGAAGGTCGGAGGGGCACCGAGTGCGCGGCGCGGTCAGCGCTAGCGGCACGGGGGCGGGCGCGGCTAGGGTTTGGGGGCGAAGACCATAAACTGCACCGAGGTCGAGGCGCCGCCATTCTGGTCGGTGCCGCCGTTGTCCACCCCGCCCTTGGCCTTGAAGCGGGTGAAGCCCTTGCCTTGGACGTCGTAGACGATCACCGATTCGGCGTGCACGCCGAGGCCGTCGACCGGCTTGCCGCCGACCTTCATCTCGCCACCGCCGACGTTCTTGCCGATGCGCACCTCGCCCCAGCCGGAGCGCGCGGACTGCCACTTGAGGTCCTTGAGCCGGACCTCGCCGGCGGGACCGACCAGCAGCGGATCGATCCAGTCGGCCCAGTCGCAGGCGAAGCCGTCGCCGCCATCGCCCACCACCAGTACCAGCTGCTTGGCGCCGCTGATGTCGACGTCGATGTCGACGGTGCCGGTGCGCACCACCGCGCTGGCGTAGGCCGCCTTCTTGGCGTCGAAAGTCATGCCCTTGGACGCCACCCGGTTGCGCAGGCGGCTGTTGAGCTCGTCGTCGCTCGGGCTGGAAGGCACGCCGCCGGGCGGGACCTCAGCATGGGCGATCCACAGCAGGGCGTTGAGCAGCAGCTGGCGCTGGTCCTGGTTGGCCCAGTTCTTGTGGTAATGGCCGCCAGTGAAGCCGAAGCCGCGGTTGGCGCCGGGG
>JAYVMM010000918.1:0-2017 GCA_043758975.1 Planctomycetota bacterium
CGGAGGAACTCGTCGAAGGTGCCGCCGAGGTGGTATTGGACGATGCCGTCGACTTCGGTGAAGAGTGCGACCGAGGCGGGTACGCCGTCGACGCGCACCAGCACCAGGTGCAGGCGGCCGCCGAGTGCCTGATGGAGCCGGTGGTAGTACTCGCGCGGGAAGAAGTAGGACGGCTTGGCCCCCACCCGCACCATGGTCTGGTGGTAGGCGGCGAGGAAGACCTCGAACTGGTCGAGGCAAGAGTCGAATTCGACCTGGTGGCCGAGGCGCAGCGAGCGGTTGATGCCGGTACGGTGGTTGCCGCGGATCTGCTGCCACAGCGCAGCCTCGCTGACCGCGAGGTCGAGCGACACGGTGTCGCCGTGGTGGACCAGCGCGCCGACCGCGAGCAGCGGCCCAGTGGCGAGCGGGAGCAGCGGATGCAGGCGGATGAAGGAGCTGACCAGGCGCAGCGCGCGCATCTTGCCGAGCATCGCCGCGAGCGCTTCGCCGACGAAGCCGTCGCGCGCCTCTGGCGACCATTCCGGCGGGGTGCGCAGCAGCGGGCCGGGGTAGCCGTACGGGCTCTCGGCGTCGCAGAAGCCGCCAGCCTCCTCGCCCGGGATGGTGTGCAGGATCACCGGCAGGAACAGCCGCGCGCCGGCATGTTCGATGTCGAAGGCCACCGCGCGGCCCTGGCTCAGCTCGGCGCACAGGCGGACATAGCCAGGGAGGTGATAGAAGTCGTGGCGCTGGTCGGCGAGCAGTTCGCTCCAGCGCGGGGCATCGACGTTGAGCAGCTGGATATCCACCATGCACTCCGGCTCACCCAGCCTGCCTCAGCGCGACGAATTGGAAACGATTAGGCACCGGTTCGATCGCCGCGGCGCTGCTCCACGGCGTGACCGCATAGGGCGCGACGACCTGATCGGCGGCGAAGCGCAGGCCTCGCAGCCGCCAGGTCTCCAGCCCCGGCAGCTCGCCGAGGGCGAGCGCGATCTCGTCCTCGTCGACCGCGTGATAGCGTCCGGCGAAGCGCGCCATCGGCTTGGCCACGATCGGGCAGGCGCGGTTGGGGATCAGGCCGATCAGCCGCCCGCCCGGACGCACCTGCTGCCAGAGCAGACGCAGGGTCGGGGCGAAAGGCACGTACTGAAGTACTTCGAGCGCGAAGACCAGGTCGCTGCCCGTCAGGCCGGCATAGCTCGCCGCCTCGCCGGCATCGCCAGCGTGCCAGCTGATCTCAGGCGCGCGCTGGCGCAGGGCGGCCACCGTCCCGCTGATCAGCTCCAGGCCCACCACCGGCACCGCACCGAGGGCATGCAGCAGCTGGGTGAAGCGGCCCATACCGCAGCCGACATCAAGCGCACTTCGCCCGACCACCCGCCCGGCAGCTTCCAGCGCCAGGCCGAACCCCTGCACCTGCACCATCTCGTTGGAATAGTCCAGCCATTCCTGGCCCTGGCCGTGGACCCCGGTGTAGTAGCTGCGCCAGAAGTCCTCGTCCTCATCCGCCATCGTGGCCCCCATCCTCATCACCGCCCGCACCAGCGCCCGACGTACTCCCAGGCGGCGAGCTGGACGTTGAAGAAGCCCTGCCACTGCGGCACCAGCTCGACGGCGGTCCATTCGACCGCGATGCCGTGGAAATCGCAGGGCACCGGCGCGACGACAATGCCCTGGCGCGCACAGAGATGCAAGGCCCTGGGCAAGTGCCAAGCCGAGCTCACCAGGCCCACCCGCCGCCAGGCGCGGGCGCGCATGAGCGCGCCGATGGCGCTAACCTCCTGCGCGGTGTCCAGCGGACTGGCCAGGACTTCGGTGGCCTCCGCCGGCACCCCCAGGCGCTGCCACAGCACAACCTCATCGGCGCCGAGGTCGCCGGTGGAGACCAGGATGCGCGCCTTGCCGGCAAGGTAGAGCGCCGCGGCGAGCATGACGCGGTCGCCCGAGGTGCCGAGCTCGGGGGTGCCATCGGGCCGGCGCGCGTTGCCGCCGCCGAGCACCACCAGGGCATCGAAGGGCGGTTGGGCGAAGC
>JAYVMM010000919.1:0-4595 GCA_043758975.1 Planctomycetota bacterium
CGTAGTCGCCGGCGGTGAGCGGCATGGTGGTGCGCATCACCATGCTGCCGTTGGCGAGCGCATGCACTTCGACCACCATCACCGGCGGCACGGCCTTGCGCCGCATCTCGACCCCGGCGACGGTCTTGCCGTCCGCGCTCAGGCCGGCGGCGCCGGACCTGTCGGAGACCGGGATGGCGAGCGCGAGCGGGCGCCCGTCGAAAGCGACCTGGTAGACCCGCCCGCCCGCCACCACCACCAGGCTGTCGCCGCGGTCCCACAGCGCGGAGATCTGGCTCGGGTAGGCGAACAGGGGTTCGCCGAAGATCTCCGAGGCGCCGAGGATCGGGGTGGTGCGCAGGCCGATGCGCTGGCCATAGGCCTCGAGCTGGAGCGCAGTCCACACATCATTGGCCTTGAGCGCATCGGTGAGCAGCGCGCGCACCTTGGCTTTGAGCTCCGCGCTCGCGACCTCGGCCTTGCCAGGCGGGCCCAGGCGCGGCGCACCCGGCTCGACGGCCAAGCCGTGCGCCTGGACAGCGGCGATGAGAAACGCAACCAGGACCAGGCGCATGAGCCCTCCCTTATATGCTTATGCCGCCGCGTCCCGGCGCGGCGGACGCCGGCGCCGCAGGCGAGCCCAGGTGGTAGGAGTCTACAGCCGGGAAGCCGGTGACTCCACCCCTGTTTTGCCGGACCCACAGGAACGGCCTTTGACCCTGCAAACGGCTTGACCGCGGCGCTGTGACCCCCCCCCGCGGCAGCGCGGGTGACCGTCAGCCGTCAGCTGTCAATAGCCGCGCGGCGCGGGCGGGGCGGGGCGCCCGAGGGCGCGGTGGATGGCCTTGATCTCGCGCAGCAGCTGCGGCAGTTCGCCGCTCGGTACCACGTTGGGGCCGTCGCTGAGGGCATGGCGCGGATCGTCGTGGGTCTCGAGGAAGATGCCCTCCACACCCACCGCCATCGCCGCGCGCATGAGCAGCGGGGCGAAATGACCGGCCCCACCGCTCGAGCTGCCCAGGCCGCCGGGCGCCTGCACCGAATGGGTGCCGTCGAACACCACCGGAACGCCGAAGCCGCGCATGATCGGTAGGGCGCGGAAGTCGCTGACCAGGGCATTATAGCCGAACGAGGTGCCGCGCTCGATGAGGATCAGGCGGTCGGCGCGCGCGCCGCGCGGGGTGGGCACGGCGCGGAACTTGGCCACGATGTTGCCGCAGTCCCAGGGCGCAAGGAACTGGCCCTTCTTGATGCTGGTGGCGCGCCCGGAGCGCGCGCAGGCCTCGACCAGGTCGCTCTGGCGGCAGAGCAGGGCGGGGACCTGGAGCAGGTCGACCACCGCCGCAACCTCGTCGACCTGGGCCGCCTCGTGCACGTCGGTGGTGAGGGCCAGGCCGGTGACGCGCTTGACCAGCGCGAGGATGCGCAGGCCCTCGGCCATGCCGCGCCCGCGGAAGCTGGCGTGGCTGGTGCGGTTGGCCTTGTCGTAGCTCGCCTTGAACACCACTGGGAAGCCGACCGCCGCCGCCGCCGCCTTGACCTTGCGCGCCATTTTGAGGGCGTGCGCCTCGCTCTCGATCACGCACGGACCCATGATGAGCGCCGGCAGTTTGCCGCCAAACACCACCCCGGGCGCGACGGTGACGGGACGGATGGTGTGCATGGGCGGGACCATATGCCCCGGCGTCGGGGAGCGAAGCGCGTTTCCCCGCCCGCCGACCGCAGCTTGCCCCCGCTGCCATCTTGCCAGCATGGCTGCCGATGGCCTTCGACGCCGCGCGAATGAAGAAGCATGCCGCCGTCCTGGTGGTGATCGGCGCCCTCGCGGTGGCGGCCCTCGGCATCACCGCCTTCTTCCTCGCCCTGCGCCCGTGCCGCATGCGCATCGATCCTGGCGAGCAGGCGACCTTCCACCTCCGCAGCGAGATCGCCGAACTCGCCGCCGACGGCAGCGAGGGCCCGGCACAGGTCAGCGAGCAGGACCTCGACCTCTTCGGCATCGGCATCGGCGCCGACAACGACGCCATGCTGCTCTCGCCATCAGGCGGGCGCGATGAGGTGACGCTGATGAATCTCACCGCCGCCGGCACCGCCCGCACTCTCGACGCCGCGCTGCGCCCGAGCGAGGTCGGCAAGGCGCTGGGCTATTTCGATTTTAACCTGCTGCCGCTGCCGCCCGGGGTCGATCAGTCCTGGAGCATCGATCTGGTCTACGCCTGCCTGCCGCCCAGCAAACGCTGCGTGCAGGGCAAGGTCAAGCGCACGCGCAGCGGCGCCAATCCCGAGTTCCAGCTCAAGCTGCCGACCAGCGTCGAGTGGATCAGCGCCGAGAACCGCTACATCCAGCTGCGCGACCTGGTGTGCTCCTACCGTTACAATACCGGCAAGGCGGTGGTCGACCAGGCGGAGCTGCGCTGCACCCTCGGGCTCGAGCGCGAGGACGGGCGCCACCGCTACCACGTGCGCGTCGAGCTCGCCCTCACCGCGCTCGCCAAGACCAGCGACGATCCGCACGAGATCCGCGATCTCGCGCTCGCCGCCTGCGAACTGCAGAGCGCGATCTCGCGCGGGCGCAGCGAGCGCCTGGCCACCATCATCTCGCGCATTCAGCTGGCCAACATCCAGAACCCGCGCCTGCGCGACCTAGTGCGCCAGCTTCTAAGCGAGGTGCGCAACCCGCCGCCCCCCGCCCCGCGCACGGCAGTTCGCCAGCTGTGGGCGGTGCAGGTGGCGTCATGCCCGCTCGAACGCCGGGGCGACGCCGATGCCTTCACCCGCAGCCTGATCGCCGGCGGCCTGCAGGCCTGGGTGGGCGCCTCCGGAGATGGCTTGGCGGTGCTGATCGGCCCATACTATGACAAAGACCCCGCGGTGCTGGCGCAGATCAGCCTGCACTACCCCCAGCAGCGCGCCACCTGGGTGCGGGTCACGCCATGATCACCGACACCCGCCATCGCCGCCACCATCCGCATGCCCTGCGCGCGCTGCTTGTGTTCGCCGCGCTGCTCGGCTGCGCGCTGAGCGCCGCGGGCGCCAACATCGACCCAGCGGTGATCGAGAACCCGCGCGGGGTGGTCCTCGACCGCGCCGCCGGCAGCCGTTGGCAGGCGCTGTTCGAGCAGAACCCGCACTGGGTGGCGCGCCAGATCTCCTACCTCGAGAGCCACCAGCCCGAACAGATCCTCTCGCTCCTCACCGCCCGCCTGCTCTACCGCGGTGATCCCTGGCAGCGCCGCTCCTCCGATACCGGCAACAGCCTGCTGTGGAAACGCGCCAACATCGAGGTGCGCTCGGCGGTGCTGCGCATCCTGCGCTACCACCGCGAGCAGGTGCTGGGCGATTACCTGTGCCAGTACCTGGTCAATGAGGAGGATCCCGGGCTGGTCGCCTCGGCGCTGGTCGACCTCTACCTCATCGACCCCCTGAGCGGGCCGACCTGGGCGATCCGCCTCGCCGATCCACGCGGGGCGCTGCACCTGCCCGGCGCGGCCAAGGCGGGTGTGCGCCAGCGTTGCCTGTCCTTCCTGGTCCAGACCAGTGGCATCGATTCGCCCGAGACGCGCCAGGCGCTGGACTGGGCGCTGCTGCACGTCACCGGCACCGAGCGCAACCACGCCATCGCGCTGATCCCGCCGGGCGACGAACAGGAGCTCCTGGTCGCCTGCGTGCTGCGCCTGGCCGGCGAGTTCCGCCAGGGCATCCTCGACGATGAGGGGCGCTTGGGCCTGGTGCTCGCCACCACCCGCCTGAGCGGGGTGGCCGAGCACGACCTGGTGGCTGCGCTGATGGATCTCGCCACCCACGCCGACCGTGCGGTGGCCGCCGCCGCCGCCACCGCGCTGGCGAGCCGGCTGCAATGGGACGTGGCGGTGGCGATCAACGATCTCGCGGCGCGCGCGCGCAAGGACTCCGACCCCGCCGTGGTCCAGTCGCTGCTCGCCTTCCTGGTGCGCCTCTACCCCTCGGCAGTGGTGGGCGCCGCCGGCGCGCACAGCCCGTGGACCGACCTCGCCAACCACCACGAGCGCCTGCAGGCGTGGGAAGTCGAACGCACCGGGCGCTGACGCACTAGGGCCGGTGGCGTCCGCAGTAGCCGTAGTTGCCGGCGAGCGCGCCGTTGGCGCAGCGCCGCTTATCGCCCATGCGGCCCTTGCAGCGCGGCAGCGCGCGCGCGCCGCCGCCGCGCCGGGTATTGCGCGGCGGCAGGGCGCCGGTCTGGCGGCGATAGCCGTCGAGCAGGCGCTCGGCATGCTTGACCGCGCCCGCCTCGCTGCGGTGCCAGGCGAGCTCGAAGGTGTCGTAGCGGGTGCGCGGATAGCGCTTGGCGAGGTAGGCCCGCGCGCGCGCGCGCTGGCGCTGCGCCGCGCTGCCCTTGCCCACGCGCACGATGTGGCCGGACCGCATCAGTCGGAAGGTGAAGAAATTCGCCATGGTCAACCTCGGCCGGGGCGGGGATGGCCGCCCGGGCATAGCCCATCTCCTACGCCACCGGCGGGCGGATGCCAGCGCGTCCTCCGCCGGCGCGGCGCGCGTGCGCGGTGCGCGTGCACGCGTGAGCCTTGAATCCGCGGGTCCTGCGCCCACGCTTCGGTGCCACCCTGGAGCTGCTGGCATGC
>JAYVMM010000920.1:0-3197 GCA_043758975.1 Planctomycetota bacterium
CGGCGAGATCGACCACGCGCTCGAGCGCCAGCGCCCAGTGCGCGCCATGCTGGCGGCTGAGGTAGACCGTGCCCTGGTCGTCGCACCACAGCGCGGAGAAGGGCCGTCCCTCGACCTCGAGCTCGACGCGCAGCAGCTCGCGTTCGCCATCGCGGGTGGGGATGCGTTCACGCGCCTTGACCTGGAACACCGTGACGGCGCGATGGGCGGAGAGCCGCAGAGAATCCGGACTGACCACCGCGGCGGTGAAGCGGCTGCCCGGCGTGAGCCCCGCAGGCAGGCTGAGGGTAGCGTCCAGCCCCTGGGCGGTCTCGGCACCGATCTCGGGCAGGGCGAAGGGTACCGCGGCGGCGCCATCGAGGGCGACCTCGCCGCGCAGGCCGTCGCCGCCCACCTGCGCCTGGGCATGGAGGTGGTGGCCGTGGACTTCGGCGTGGGCGTCGAGCGCGACCAGCTGCAGGCGCTGGTCGAGGGTCTCGCTGATGGTCAGCCCGAGGTGCGGCGCGTACGCCGGGGCGCTTGCGGCCGGGAGCAGGGCGCCGATCAGCTGGTCGAGGCGCTGGTCATCGAGGCGCAGTTCGGTGGTGTAGAGGTAGCGGCGCTCATCGCGCTCATCGCGCTTCAGCGCCAGGGTGCAGCTGCCGCGCACCTGGCCGGCGCCACCATCGGCGTCCTCCACCACCAGGTAGGTGAAGCGGCGCTCGAGGGTGGCCCAGAGCATGGCGGCGGTATCGTCGCGCGCCTGCAGGCCGAGGGCGGGCAGGGCGTGGTGCAGCGCATGGCTGACGAACAGCGCCAGCCAGCCGGTGAACAACGCGAACCTGATGGCGGTAGCGAAGCTCATGCCCGTGGTTGGCAACCATCGCGGGCGCGCGGCTGGCGACAAGGGGGGGAGGGGGCGAGGCGGGCGCCGCCGCCTAGCACCTTCAATGGAAGCCGACGCCGGTCGAGTGGGTGGGGGTGACCGGGGTGGTCGCGGGCTGGGCACTGAAGGTGGTGGAGAAGCCGACGCCGATGCGCTGGTCGTAGAGCCCGCCGTCGGGGTTGCGCACCTGCTCGAAGAACACCGTGAGCAGGCCATCGACCATGCGCCGCGAGGCCTCCACGCTGATCCCCGCGAGCGCGCGCCCGGTGCCCGGCTGGAAGGTGAGGTCGAGGTCGTAGCGGTAGCGGTTGGCGATCACCGTGCAGCCGGGGGTCTGCTGCCAAATGTTGGAATGGAAGAGGTCGGCTGGGATGAGGGCGCCGGTATAGCGCCACACCAAGGCGCGGTCGGCGACCCACGAGGCGGTGGCGTCGAACTGGTTCCAGGTGTGGCTTTGGGCGTCGTAGTTGACGTCGCCGGCGAGGATGATGGTCGGGGTGGGGGTGCCCTGGACATGGCCGACCAGCGACACCAGGCGGTTGTCGGCGCGCTGCGGCTGGTTGCTGAGGTCGAGGTACTCCTTGTCCTGCTCGCGCAGCGCCCAGGTGGCGAGGAAGGTGCCGACGAACAGCGGCGCGGTCCCCTTGGTCACCGCGGTGTCCACCCCGGTGAGCAGGTAGCGCTTGTTCTCAAGCAGGAGGTCGCGGTTGTCGCCGAAGCCGTAAATCGGCAGGACCTCGCCATGGCCGGTGCCCAGCGCCTGGTAGCCGATGCGCGGGGTGATGGTGTTGATCACGCCATCATCGAAGGTGCCGACGATGCGCAGGCGGATGCCGGCGCTCGCCACCGGCAGCCAGCGCACCTGCGGTTGGTCGAAGGCGAACCCGGCGATGCGGCCCTGGTCGTAGCGCAGGCCCATCGCCCCGGCGCCGGCGTCCAGGCCCCAGGGCCCGAACCAGTCGAGGTAGCCGAGGCCGCCGGAAAATCGGGTGCGCAGGGCGGCGGTGTTGGCGAACTCGCGGTCGAGGTCCTCGAACCACGCATCGCCGGAGAGGTGGACCGGCCCCGCCAGCTGGACCTGGGGCAGCACCACCTCGGCGCCGAACAGGCGGTCGGTGGTCTGCAGGTCGATCTGGTCGCGCCGCTCGGTGTCGAGCACCAGGCTGCCGTAGGGCAGCGTCCACGCCCCAGTCACCCCGCGGCGGGCGAGCGGGCGATGGTCGAGGTCATCGCGCAGGTAGTCGGCGCGGTAGCGCTCGTCGGGCGGCACCCCGGTCGGCGATAGCCCCAGCCCCGGCGGATCGGCGACCGGCACCGTCACCCAGCGCGCATAGAGCGCGCCGGCGCCCAGGCCGTCGAAGCCGGTGTGCAGCTTCTGCTCGGCGTCGAGCACGTGCGCGCTGCGGGTTTCGAGGTTCTGGCGGTCGTCGCTGCCGCCCATGACGATCTCGCGCGGAGTATCGAACCAGGAGAACAGCCCGGCGCCGTACTCCGGGTTGCGCCAGCTGGCATCGCCGCCGTAGCCGGGCCCGGTGCGCGAATAGAGGTCGCCGCGCGCCTCCAGGCGCGGGGTCCAGCCCGCGAGGCCCGGCAGGTCGCTGGCGATCCAGCCGCGCGCATAGGTACCCAGGCGCAGGCTGGTGCCGCCGACGAAGCGCGTCCACGGGTAGTCGTAGAGGAAGTCGCGGTAGGCATAGGGCAGCCACAGCACCGGTACGCCGAGGAAGCAGGTGGAGGCCGAGGTCAGCGATACCCCCGCCACCTCGCGCCGGAAGCCCTGCTTGTCCTCGGCCGGGCGCTCGCGCAGGTAGACATGGGCGGCGGTCGCGTTGACGCTCACCACCCCGCCGTGGCCGCCATCGCCGTGGATGCCCTCGAGGATGACGTTGAGGCGGTCGAAATGCGCGCGCTCGGCGGACAGGCGCATGCTGCGCCCGGAGTTCTCGATGTAGACGGTGACTTCCCAGGCGTCGCCGCTCTCGGCCTTGGGGTGCATGCCCAGGCGCGCGGCGTGCAGGCGCACCCCGGGCATCACATAGACCACCCGGCCGCTGGCGTAGAAATCGTCATGCTCGCGGTCGTAGCGCAGGGCGTCGCCCATCACCAGCCGCTCGCCAAGGCGGGCGACAAAGCCGTGCGGGGCGAGCAGGGCGCCGTCGTGGAGGTCGAACTCGACGCTCGGCGCTTCGATCTTGGGCTCGCCCAGTTCCTCGGCGCCGGCCATGCTGGTGCCGCCCCAGGCGAGCAGGGTGGGCAGGAGGGTCGTACTCCGGCGCAGGGGGCTGGGGGGAAGCATGCGTGGCAGCGCTTATGGTGCGCGCGCGGTTGGCGG
>JAYVMM010000921.1:0-1728 GCA_043758975.1 Planctomycetota bacterium
GTCGCATTCGGCAGCCCAGCCGCGCCCGCCGCCAAGCGCCTTGCTCCTGGCCGCCAGCGCCTGGTCCATCAGCACGCAGTGCCCGAGGTAGTCGTCGAGGCCGAGGCTGCCGAGGATGCGCACATCGGTGTTGGTCTCGATGAGATGGGCCTTGAGCTCCTTCCAGCAGCGCACCTTGGGGGTGTCGAGGGCGTCGAGCAGGGTGTTGTGGAAGGCGTCGTAGCAGGTCAGCGAAAGGTCGCGCTTGTGCTTGCGCAGGTAGGTCGGGGTGACCTCATGGTCGGTGCCGAGCAGCACGCCGCGCACCGCCGCCACGCCTGGGCGCGGGGCGAAGGTGAACTCGAAGTGGTTGAGCACCATGCGCGATGGGCGGCCCGGACGGGTGAGGTCGAGCTGGAGGTGCATGCCGGCGGCGGCCTCGCGCACCTCGGGATCGCTGTCCTGGCGCAGCGCCGCGAGCATGGTATCGACCCCGGTCTTGCCGGTGTAATCGAGCTGGGCTAAGCCGTTCTCGTCCTGGTAGCGGCGCATGCGCTTGAGCGCCTGCTCGACCTCATCGAGGTCGTGCCCGAAGAGGTCGGCGGCGCGCATGGTCGATTCGACGGCGTGGCCACTCTGCCGCCACAGCGCGATCAGCCCCTCCTCGAGCTTGACCCGCCGCTTGTCCTCCTTGATCAGCCGCCTGATGGCGGTGACCAGCTCGGGGCGCAGCCAGCGCAGGGCGACCAGCCGCTTGAGCACGTCGTCCAGACTGCCGCCCTTGGGCGGGATGGCGACCAGCACCGGTTCAGGCATGGGGGTTCCTCAGGAGGGGCACAGGGTGCAAGTCAGCGCGGCGCTGGCAAGGGCGCGCGCGGCGGGGGCGGCCTAGGGCCGGTGGACGCCGCGGCGCTCCAGGGCGACGCCCAGCGCCACTCGCTCGGCGCCGTTGGCGACCAGCGCGAGGGGCAGCTGTTTGAGGTCGTCAGCGAGCAGCTCGGCCAGGCCGTGGGCCGCATTCGCGTCGCCGAGCTGGTCGAGCAGGATGATCAGGGCCAGGCGCTGGTTGGGTTCGCTGGCGGAGCTGATGCGCGCAAGCAGGGGCGCGGTCCAGCGCGCGGGCTGGTCGGCGGCGAGCACCTGATAGGCGCGCGCCGGCCACCAGCGCCGCTCGCCCTCGAGCGCGCCGTCGACCAGGGGTGTGAGCTGCTCCGGGGTGTAGGCGGCGAGCTCGGCGCGCGCGACCAGGTGCAGGGGATCGTGCAGCGAGGCGATGAAGGCGTCGCGCGGGGCGAGCGCCTCGGCCTCCTGCTGATGGTTGGACCACCACAGGCTCCAGGCCTGCCCGGGCGCGGCGGGGTAACCGGTGAGCAGGCGCAGGGTCTCGGCGGCGGTGGCGCGCAGCTCGGCCTGGGCGCCATTGGCGGCGAGCGCGCATAACCGCCCGAGGGCGCGGCTGTCGCCGTTGGCAGCGAGCGAGCGCGCGGCGTACTGCGCCACCCGCGTGTCGCGTGAGCCGAGCAGGTCGGCGAGCGCCGGGCACAGGCGCGGGTCGGCGAGCGGGTAGCTGGTGTCGACCAGGGCGGCGAGCTCGTCGCCCCGGCGGACCTGGAGCAACTCGATGAGCGCCGGCACCGAGGTCACGCGGCTCGCCAGCTGGGCGAGGGCGGCGTGCATCTCGCGCTGGACCACGTCATCGTGCTCACGGGCAAAGGCGCACAGCAGGCCGAGGCCGCGCACGTCGCCGAG
>JAYVMM010000922.1:0-1933 GCA_043758975.1 Planctomycetota bacterium
CGGCGGAGCGCTGGCGCACCACCATCTTGAGCCCGGCGATCGACGATGGCACGTAGGCCGGCGCCACCGCAGGGGTGGCATAGGACGCGGGCTTGGACGGCGGCTGGCCACTGATGTTGCCGTCGCCGATCATCACCAGGGGCAGCTCGGGTGGCGTCAGGCCGGGTGTGGTCGCCCCCAGGTAGGCCAGGTCGGCGGCCTGCGGGCGTACGCAGCAGGCGAGGTAGAAGGCGTCAGCGCCGCCGGTGGCGGTGCTGCGCGCCAGCCTCTGCGCCGTGATCAGCGGATGGGAGAGCTGGGCCTGCATCACCGCGGTGTCGACCGTGCTGGTCGCCGGCCATATGCCGAAGCCGCTGCGGCCATAGGTGAAGCCGGTGGCGGCATCGAGGTCGCCGGCGAACACCGGCATGGTGGTCAGCCCGGTCGGCAGGTTGGCGGGGTCGTCGAAGGACTGGCTCCACACCGCTTGGCGGCTGACCCCGGCGACGCGCCCGCCGATGAGCATGCCATTGGCGTCGACCACCTGGGTGATGCGCAGCTCGACCGGCTCGCCGCTCGAGCGCGCGGCGTGGCGCGCCTGGCGCACCAGGTCGGCCATCAGCTGCTCGGTGGCGAGCACCCGGTTGGTGTCGCGGTGCGAGAACAGCCCGCCGACGGTCAGCGCGAGCACGGCGGTGATGATGGAGACCACCACCAGCATCTCGATCAGGGTGAAGCCCGCCTGACCGGCAGGCGGCACCCGTCGCCACCGGAGGATGGCGCGACCACGGGCACGGCGGCTGGGGTGCAAAGCGGGCATCGGGGTGGGCCGTGGTGGGACGCTCAGGATCGCTACTTCAGGACGCATTGCCAGGGCAGGGCGGAGGCGCCCGACGGGTCTCCTGCGAGAGGACGCCGGAGCGTGCGCGAACTGTCCAGACGGTTTGGCGGCACGGAGTTGGAATGGATACCGCAGCCATCGGGGCGCGCTGCCGGGATGGTTGCTGATTCAGCGCCTCAGCCACTCAGCGACTCAGCGGCTCAGCGGCTCAGCGGCGCGCAGCGCGCTGCGGGAGCCGGGCCTGATGCAGAATGGCCACCCGCGCTGGCGAGAGCAGCTCGGCGAACCAGGCGGCGCCGCGGAAGGGGGCGAACACCGCCTCCTCGAGCGCCCAGCGGCGGTGACGCCCGTCCTGGTCGTGCGCGACCAGGGCGCCGAGTGCGCGCGCGACCCCGGCCTCGTCGCCGCTCAGGGCTGCGAACAGCGCGCGTCCGGCGTGCAGCAGGGGATGCTCAAGTGGGGAGGGGCACGGCATGCAGCCAGCAGACGCGGGTGCCCCGTCCGGGCTTTCTGTCGCGTTATCGAGCAGCCGCCGCCAGGAGCTGGCGGACTCAGGCCTTAAGGTCGCCGAGGGCTTTGGCCGAGGCGTCGAAGACCTGTTGGTGCAAGGAGTTGCCGTTGCTGTCCATGGTCACGATGACGGGGAAGCGCTCGACCCACAGGTGCCAGATCGCCTCCGGGCTGCCGAGGTCCATCCAATCCACTCCGTCGACCCGGGTGATGCGTTCGGCGCACACCTGGGCGGCGCCGCCGATGGCATGGAGGTAGACGCAGCCGTACTCGCGGCAGGCGGCCAGGGTCTTGGGCCCCATGCCGCCCTTGCCGATCACCCCGCGCAGGCCGTGATCGCGGATCACTTCCCATTGGTAGGGTTCTTCGCGCGCGGAGGTGGTCGGGCCGGCGCCGCGGCAGACCCAGCGCCCGTCCTCCTGCAGCATCACCGGTCCGCAATGGTAGAGCACGGCGCCGTGCAGATCGACCGGCGGGGGGGTGCCCTGGTGCAGGCGATGGTGCACGGCATCGCGTCCGGTATAGAGGCGCCCGCTCAGTTCGACGGTGTCGCCGACCTTCAGGCTGCGCACCTGGTCGAGGGTGAGCGGGGTGGTCAGGCTG
>JAYVMM010000923.1:0-2310 GCA_043758975.1 Planctomycetota bacterium
CCCGGCGCGGGCCGGGGAGCAGCAGGCGCTGCTTGACCTCGAGCCCGAGCATGCCGGCGAGATCGAGGGCGGAGAGCCAGAGCAGGCTCGAGCCGAAGAGGTCGGGGATGACCACGAGATGGGGGAAGAGCTTGCCGTAGCGCTCGACCAGTCGCGCCAGCTGGGCCTGTGATTCCTGCGGCAGGGCGATGATCGCATAGGGGATGCGCATGTCGCGACCGAGGGTGGCGGCGAGATCGAAGCCGCCGGCGACGCTCACCCCCTGCACGCGCTCAGGGGCGTTTGTACCCTCAAGCAGGACGGTGACCGGCTTGAGGCCGAGGCGCGGGTTGCGCTGCAAACTCTCGACCACGCGCGCGGTCGATTCGGAGGTGCCCAGGACCACCGCCGGCATGCCCCACCAGCTGCGGTGGGCGCAGGCCATGCGCAGCATCCCGCGCGCGATCGGCACCATCGGCAGCGAGAAGAGCCAGCCCATGAGCAGGGCGCCGCGCGAATACTCTTCGCCCTCCTTGGCCAGGAACACCGCCGCCGCCAGGGCGAGGTAGACCAGGGTGGTGGCAATGGTCAGGCGGCGCAGCTCGTCGGCGGCGCTGGTCCCCACCCCGGGGTAGAGGCTAACCGAGGCGTAGGCGATGATGAACAGGCCGGGCCCCGCCCACAGCCTGGCATAGACGTCGAAATCGATGACGCCATGCGCCCACGAGCGCAGCGCCACCGCCAGGCAGCCGGCGCAGGCGAGGGTGGCCAGATCGCAGAGCGCGAGCAGGAGGATGGTGAGGTTGGGGCACGTCGCCGGGCGCGGGACGTCGGTCAGCTGCGGCGGTTTCGGTTCCAGGCTCGCCATGGGCGGGGTCATGGTAGGGGCATTGCGGCAAAGGCCAGATCTGCCGCTGCCGGCGTCGTCCGGCGCCGGCAACGCAGCTGAGCTCGGGCGGGGGCGCTCATTGCGGGCCGCCTGGTGTCGGCGACCAGTGGAAGGCGTGCATGCTCAGCCGCCGCTTGAGGGCGAGCGGCAGAAAGCGGTTGCACTTGCCCAGCTGGTAGGCGGTGAACTTGGCGAGGATCTCCACCAGCGAACGCGCCGCCCACAGCGGGTGTCCGCCGGCAAGCAGGCCGGTGAGCTGGGCATACGCGAAGCCGCCGCCGGCGCCGCGCAGGGTGCTGCCGGGCAGCAGGTGCCCATGGCTGGCGAAGAATGCGCCGATGTCGAAGTAGCGGCGGAATTGCTGGGCGACGCTGTAATTGTGCGAATGGCGCACGACCGCGTCGGCGCAGTAGGCCACCGTCAGCCCTGCCCCCAGCAGCTTGGCGCACAGCACCATGTCCTCGTTCATGATCACATCAGTGGGGAAGCCGCCGACGGCGGCAAAATGCTCGCGCCGGACCGCGGAGGCGACGTTGGAGAAGAAATAGGCGCGCACGCCGAGGCGCGGCACATCATGCGCGGTGCGCACCGCGCTCTCGGCAGGGTAGTTCCGGCTGCGCGCCAGCGCCTCGGGGGGGATGGCGTGGTCGTAGGCGATCTGGCGCGCATAGCCGGCGGCGGCGGTGCCGCCTTCCAGGGGCGCGATCAGCAGCTCAAGGAAGCGGTCATTCTCCGGCAGCGCATCCTGGGTCAGGAAGACCAGGATCTCGGCCTCGACCAGGCTGGCGGCCAGGTTGCGGGTGCCGCCATGGCTGAACGCGGCCTTGGGGATGACCTCCACCACGCAGCCGAGCGTGCGCGCGAGCTCGGCGCTGCCATCGGGGGAGGAGGAATCCACCACCACGATCGCCGCGACGGCTACGGTCTGGCTGCGCAGCCGGGCGATCAGCGTCGGGAGGTAGCCCGCGCCCTGCCAGGTCGGGATGATGACGGCGCAGCGCACGGTCATGCTGCTCCAGCCCACGCAGCGGGCGAGCAAGGAAGGTCACAGTTCATGGTTGTTGGTTGGTCTGCTGCCCGGCACAGGGGCAGCGGGTGGTCGCGGGGGGATGGGACAGTGGTGCCGAACCGCAAACGTCCTGCCGCGCCTGCGCATCCGACCGGTGAGCGTACCCGGCTCAGCTGGCCAGCAGGCCCTTGGCGGCCCGCTCGCAATCGCTGAGCACCATCATCTCGACCAGCTTGGCGAAGGTGGTGGTGCGGCGCCAGCCCAGCTGCCGTTCCGCCTTGGCCGGGGTGCCGGTAAGGACATCGATCTCGACCGGGCGGTAGAAGGCCGGATTGATGCGCACCACCAGTTTGCCGGTGGTGCGGTCGCGCGCCTGCGTCAACTCGCCTGTGCCCTCCCAGGCCAGGGAGAAGCCGGCGACGGTGGCGGCGCA
>JAYVMM010000924.1:0-3252 GCA_043758975.1 Planctomycetota bacterium
GCACAGCGCGAGCTGGGCCGGCACCACCGTGGCCGGCAGCTCGAGCACAAAGCTGGCGGTCAGCACCCCCGGCGGGCTGTGCCAGGCGCTCCCGTTCTGCCCGCGCCCGGCGGTCTGCCGCTCGGTCCACACGCAGGCGCCGTGCGCCAGCGCCTCGATGCGTTCGAGCGCCCAGCTGCTGGTCGAGGGGCAGCTCGGCACGGCGATCAGCCAGGGCGCGGCGAACGGTGCGGAAGACATCGGCGCCATGCTGGCGCCAGCCACAAAACGACAACCCCCGCGTGGAACGCGGGGGTTGCGGGTTGCTGCGCTGGCCGGGGCCGCACAGCGGGGCGGGGCGGAGAAGAGATGGGGCTCAGCGCACGTGCTGGGCGGCGGCGGCTTCCATCTTCTCTTGAAGCAGGCGCTTCTCAAGCTTGCGCGACTCGCGGCGGCGGCGCTCGCTGGGCTTGTCGTAGTAGAGGTTCTTCTTGATGTCCTTGGTCAGGCCTTCCTTCTCGCAGCGCTTCTTGAAGCGGCGAAGGGTCTTCTCCAGAGGCTCACCGCTGCGGGCTTCGACGCGGATCATACCTACGATGCTCCTTGCGTGGGGTTAGCAGTGTAGCCCATGCGGTTGGCGGGCAAGGGCTTTCTGCTGACGACGCGCGCGGCGCCTGGCGCTCGGGCGCCTCTCCACCGGCTCCCGCCGCCTACTCGACGATCTCGACCTGGGTCTGGCAGCGCTCGGGATGGGGCAAGGTCTGGTAGAGCTCTTTGGCCTGGATGGTGTCGAGGCGGACGCAGCCGTTGGAGACCATCGCCTGCATGCGCGCGTCCGGGCCGGTATAGCCGTGGATGCCCAAGCCGCTCTGGCCGATGCCGTCGGGCGAGAAGGACATCCACACCCCGCCGAGGATGTTGCGCGGATCACCGGGCTTGTATTCCTCGTGGGTGTGGGGGTCGGTCCAGGGCGGATCGAGCACGCGGTCGACCAGCCGGGTCTTGCCGACCGGGGTGGGGGTCTCCTTGGCGCCGATCGAGATCGCATAGCGGCGGGCGAACAGCCCGGCGATGTAGCAGTCGAGGTAGAAGTCCTTCTTCTTGACGTGCAGCAGGTAGCCGCCCTTTTCCCTGGCCGCCACCACCTTGACGCGGTCGCCGGCGTGCAGGCTGGAATCGGTGAGGTTGGTCATGCCGCGCAGGCGATTGAGCAGCTCGACGCTCATGCCGTAGTGCTTGGCGATGCGGTCGGGGTTCTCGCCTGGCAGCGCCTCGTGCAGCTGGAGGATGCCGGTCTCGTCTTCGGGATAGCGCGTTTTCGAGAAGAACAGCTCGTTGCCGAGCGGGGTCAGGCGCTCGGCGACGAGGCGCAGCTCGAGCGCCTTGTGTTCGGGCTTGTTGTAGATGCCCTGCAGCACCTTGCTGTAGAGCTTGTCGAGCAGCGGCGCCTTGACGCTCACCGGGGCGCCGTCCTTGCCCTGGGCCGCCCACAGCGCCTCGGCCTGGTCGTACGCGGCCTTGAGTTCCTGCGGCAGCGGCGCGTCGATCTGGCCGCTGTCGCCGAAGCCGCCATTGCCCGAGGTGGGCTGCGAGGTGGCCGGACCATTGCCGCCCGCCGCGGGCGCAGTGACGGGAGCGGGAGCGGCGGAGCGTCCGCCATACCACTTCCAGGCGACGAAGCCGGCACCGCAGAGCAGCAGCAGAATCACCAACGTGCGCATGTCCGCCTCCCTGGGCCTCGCGCCGCACCTTGCCAGTCCCAGGCACGGATGCAAACGACCGGCACCATGGGCTCCACGCGCGCGGCACACGCGGTGGATGGCGGACGAAGCGGCGGCCCGCGGCATTGCGCGGCGCGGGTGTGCGGGTAAGGTCCGCGCCCCGTCCACCGTCAACTGGCCGCCACCGCTGAGGTCCCATGCCACCGCGCTGCTTCGCCTCCCTGGTCCCGACCCTGCTGCTGGTCGCCGGCATCCCCGCTTGGGCGGTCGACACCTCCAATGCCCCGGTGCCCACCCCCGCGCCCAACCCCGGCGGCAACACCCCGGCGGTGCTCGGGCAGAACGGTAGCCAAGTCGAGGTCGCCCCGGGCAAGCCGCAGGGCGCCGGGCAAATGGTCTACATCCAGGGCCTGGTCGACCTCGACTACCTCCAGCTCGGGCGCTACACCTCCGGCAACGGCACCCTGCCCGACCATCGCGCCGAGGAGTGGATCCGCGCCGAGCTGGGCGCGCGCATCGCGGTCGACGAGCGGGTCGAGGTCTCGGTCGCGGTCGCCTACCAGGGCGTGTCGGGCACCGGCACCCCGACCGCGCCCGCCGGCACCGCGGCCAACAATGCCGCCACCTCCAACGGCCCGCCCGGCGGCAGCTCCGGCAACGCGGTGATCAACGACGCCTTCGTCACCCTCAAGGAGTTCCTCAACAACCGCTTCCTGACCATCGAGGCCGGGCGCATGCCGGTGGTGTGGAACTTGCGCCGCGACCACGCCGCCTTCCTCTACGACAGCCACGCCAACAACCCCACCATCACCAGCTGGGACGGGGTGCGCGCGCAGTACAACTGGGACACCCTCAACTTCACCCCCTACGCACTGCGCATGCCCGACAACAGCTCGCTGCTCGGGCTGATGGTCGACTGGACGCCCGAGAACGCCGGCAACGACCGCGTCTTCCTCACCGGCTCCGCCAACATGGAGCGCAACATCCAGCTCAACACCAACAACGGCAACGTCGCGGTGGGTTCCCCGCTGCCGGTGCCGGTGTATGGCAGCCGGCTCTACACCTATTACTTCGGCATCGATTACGACCTCAGCGACTACGAGCTGTTCGGCGAATTCGCCATGCAGCGCGGCACCCAGAACGGCGACACCGCCTTCGGCGGCTACGGCGCCAGCGGCGGCATCGACTGGCATCCCGACTCCTCGGCGGTGCTCGGGCTGCAGTTCGACTACCTCAGCGGCGACGCCAGCGACAATAACGCCGCCAACAACCCCAACAGCACCAACCACGCCTTCATCAACAAGTGGTCGGGGACCAGCGACACCCTGATCGTCGAGAATGCGAAGTACGGGCGCCTGGCCAACCTGGTGCAGGGCGACCTTGAGGCGGCCAAGCTCAAGTTCGAGTACGCGCTCGACGACCGCAAGCGCGTGCGGGTCAAGATGGTCTACGCCAACTACCGTCTCGCCAAGGGCGACGGACCGCGCGATTTCGGCCAGGAGGGCGACCTCATCCTGAGCTGGGACTACACCCCCAAATCGGCCACCATCAA
>JAYVMM010000925.1:0-1830 GCA_043758975.1 Planctomycetota bacterium
CCCCCGGCAGGGGTTGTTGCACGGGGGAGGCGCGCGGTGCGGCGGCAAGCGGAGCAGGGCTTCCATTGATCCTAAACGCCGCGATAGCCGCATCGGATCCCGCAAGGTACCTGTGTCGATTTGACTTACGCTAAACTCAGCGGGAACCAGTGGGTGATCCCTGCGGTGATCGCGGAGCGATAGGAAGACATTGAATATCAAGGGGTTAACACAGCGAATGTCCTGTCTCTAATGCGCTGTTTAGGTTGATTGCCTGCCGGCAGGGCGAACTGACGCGAATTCCGTCGGACCGGATCGCCAGGCGGACCGCCAGGCGGACCGCCGGCGGTCTGTGGTTCGCGTCGCAGGATAAGTCGGGGCAGAGCCTTGCGGCGATGGTTCGATGCGGATGGGCGGATGGACGATCGCACATCACCCGCCGGCAGGCGCGGCGCTAGTCGTGGTAGGCGAGGCCGAAGCCGCAGGGGAAGAGCGGATCGCTCACCACGGGCACGCTCTGGCTGGTGAGCGGCAGCTGATCACGGGTGCGCGGCCAGGTGCGCGAGAGCTTGCCCTGCGGCTTCGCCACCCCGTAGAGGATGTCGGCCACGCCGCCGCCTTCGCTGCCCGGCAGCCAGGCGGCGAGCACGCCGTCGCACTGCTCGAGCGCGGGCCCGAGCAGCAGCGGTCGCCCGCTGAGCAGGAGCAGCACTACCGGGATGCCGGCCTTCTTGGCGGTAGCGAGGATCTGCAGCTCCTCGGCGCTGAGGGCGAGGTCGCTGCGGTCGCCGTTGCCCTCGGCGTAGGGCTTCTCGCCCAGCACCACCACCGCGACCTCGGCACCGGCGGCGATGCTGCCGTCGAGCGAGGAGGTGAGCTCGGCGCCCGGCCCGGCCACCTCGCGGCAACCATTGATGATGGAGGTGCCGCCGGGGATGATGTGCTCGAGCTTGCCCTGCCAGTCGATCGACCAGCCGCCACATTGCATGCCCAGGCTGTCGGCACCGCGCCCGGCGAAGTGGACCTTGGCGGTCTTCTTCAGCGGCAGGATGCCATGCTCGTTCTTGAGCAGGACCAGCGACTCGCGCACCGCCTGGCGCGCGAGCGCGCGGTGCGCTGGCGAGCCGAAGGAGGCCTGGAGCGTGCGGTCGACCAGGGGCGAGCGCGCGCTGTCGAGCAGACCGGCGGCGATCTTGACCCGCAGGATGCGCGTCACCGCGTCGTCGATGCGTGCCATCGGCACCGCACCGGTGCTCGCCAGCTCCTTGAGGTCGACGTAGAGCTCGCGGTACTTGTTGGTCACCATCAGCATGTCCATGCCGGCGTTGACCGCGGCCGCGGCGTCCTGCTTGTAGTCGCTGCCGAGCTGGTCGATGGCGTTCCAGTCGGAGATGAGGAAGCCCTCGAAGCCGAGCTCCTGCTTGAGCAGGGTGGTCAGCAGCTGGTGGTTGCCCGAGCACTTCACCCCGTTCCATCTGCTGTACGACGGCATGATGGTGCCGACGCCGGCGGCGATGGCGGTGAGGTAGCCGGGAAGATGGATGCGGCGCAGGGTAACCTCGTCGACGCGGGTGTCGCCCTGGTCGAGACCGTGCCCGGTGTTGGCCGGCGAAGAGCCGTAGGCGGTGCCGCCATCGCCGATGAAGTGCTTGGCGCAGGCGAGCACCGCCAGGGGGTCGCCGAGCGCGGCGCCCTGGAAGCCCCGCACTGCCGCCGCGCCGAGCTGGCTCACCACCGCGGGGTCCTCGGAGAAGCCTTCGTAGGTGCGCCCCCAGCGCTCGTCCTGCGGCACCGTGACGCAGGGCGCGAAGGCCCAGTTGATGCCGGTGGCGCGCACCTCTTCGGCGGTGG
>JAYVMM010000926.1:0-2462 GCA_043758975.1 Planctomycetota bacterium
TGCGCAATCGCGGCGAGCATTTGCATGCGCTCATGCGCTACATCGCCTCGCTGCGCTGCTGGGACGAGCTCCTGGCCGCCAACCGCAAGGCCGCCTTCGGGCAAGACTCGCGCATGGACCGCGAGATCGCCACCGACATCGCCGAGCACAACGAGGGCCATCTTCTGCGCAAATCCGAGCTCCTGGTGCTCCAGCTCGCCGCCGAGCCGGCGCAGGGCGCGCGCGTCGCCGAGCTCTTGGCGCAGCGTCATTACGACGAGGTCGAGGCCGCGCTCACGCAGCCGGGCTGGCGCGCCGTCGTGGCCCAGGCCAAGCTGCGGTGGCTCGATGAGCAGTGAGGGTGCGCGCGCGCGCGCGCCGATGAGCGCCGCGGGACCGGCCCTGGCGATCGGCAAGTTCGACGCTCTGCACCTCGGCCACCGCGCCCTCGCCCGGCGCGCCGCTGAGCTCGGCGCGCCGGCGCTGCTGCAGTTCTCGGGCATGGCCGCGGTGCTCGGCTGGCCGCCGCGCCTGCCGCTGGTGGCTATGAGCGATCGCGCGCGCGTGCTCTCCTCATGGGAAGCCGGGCTCGGCCAGCCGCTGCGCACTATCGAGGTGCCGTTCGCCGAGGTGCGGGCGATGGCGCCCGGGCAGTTCGTCGACTTCCTGGTCGAGCGCCTGGGCGCGCGCGCGGTGGTGGTGGGCGAGAATTTCCGCTTCGGGCACGAGCGCAGCGGCGACCTCATCCAGCTGGCCGAGCTCGCCGGCGCGCGCGCCCTGGCGGTAGCGGTGGTCAGGGTGGTCTCCGCCGGCGGGCAGGCGATCTCGTCCTCGCGCATCCGCGCCGAGCTCGCCTCAGGCGATCTCAATGCCAGCGCGGCGTGCCTGGGCCGGGCGTACCGCCTGGTCGGCACGGTGGTGCGTGGCGATGGACGCGGGCGCCGGCTCGGCTTTCCCACCGCCAACCTCGGCGCCCGCGAGAACCAGGAGCCCGCGCCCGGGGTCTACGCCGCGTGGGCCGAGATCGGCAGCGGCGCGCCGGCGCTGTGCCGGCGCGCGGTGGTCAACATCGGCCACCTCCCCACCGTCGGACCGGACCGTCCGCTCAGCGTCGAGGCGCACTTCCTCGATCCCACCCCGGACTGCTATGACGCGCGGGTGGCGCTCGACTTCACCGACCGGCTGCGCGAAGAGCGCCGCTTCGGCTCGCTTACTGAGCTGCGCGAGCAGATCGCCCGCGATGTCGCTGCGGCTGGCGTGGCGCTCGCCGGCGCGGTGATCTGAGCTGCCCGGGCACACCGCCAGCCCGCTGAATCAGCTCAGTGGACGCGCTGGCCGGGCTTGGCGCCGCTATCCGGGCTGAGCAGGAAGATATCGGGTCCGCCTGGCCCTGCGGCCAACGCCATGCCGTCGCTGACGCCGAAGCTCATGGTCCGCGGTGCGAGGTTGGCGACGACCAGGATCAGGCGCCCGACCAGCGCGCCCGGGGCGGGGTAGGCGGGCTTGATGCCGGCGAAGATGGTGCGCGTCGCATCGCCGCCGAGGGAGACCGTGAGCTTGAGGATCTTCTTCGCCCCCGGCACCTCCGCCGCCGCGAGCACGCGCGCGACACGGAGATCGAGCTTGGTGAAGTCGTCGAAGGACACCGTCGGGGCGAGCGGCTCGGCGGCGAGGGCGGCGCCATCGTCCGCGCCGGCGGCGGGTGGGGCGGCGCCCGCCGGCGTGGCGGCGGCGGCGGGAGGCGCGCTGGCGGGGGCAGTGGCAGTGGCAGTGGCGGGGGTCGCCGGGGCGCCGTCGCTGCGCGAGGCCGCCACCATGGCCGCGACGGTGGCGCTCGGCAGGCGGGCGAGGAGGTGCTTGAAGGGACGGATGGGCTTGCCCTGCTGCCGGCGGGTGAGGTCGTCCCAGCGCGTGATGCGGTCGGCGAACAGCTCGCCCGCCTGCTCGGCCAGGCGCGGCAGCACCGGCGCGAGCAGCACCGCCAGGCGCCAGAACAGGTTGAGCGCGACCGTGCAGGCGAGCTGCAGGGCTACGGCCTGGGCGGGGTCCTTGGCGAGCTTCCACGGGGCGGAACGCTCGACGAAGAGGTTGGCCTGGTCGGCGAGGGCCATGATCCGGCGCATGGCCTCGGAGTAGTCACCGCCGTCGTAGAACGCGGCGATCTCTTCTCCGGCGGCCTGGAAGGCGTCGAGCAGGCGGGTGCCTTCTGCGGGCCAGGCCGCGTCAGCGGCGGCCAGGCCGGCGGTGGCGATGAAGCTGGCCGAGCGCGAGGCGAGGTTGACCACCTTGCCGACCAGGTCGCTGTTGACCTTGTCGACGAACTCGCCGAGATTGAGGTCGATGTCCTCGACCTTGCGGCTGAGCTTGCTGGCGAAGTAGTAGCGCAGGTAGGCGGGCTCGGCGACGTGCTCGAGGTAGGTGCGGGCGCGGATGAAGGTGCCCTTCCTCTTCGACATCTTCTCGCCATCGACGGTGAGGAAGCC
>JAYVMM010000927.1:0-2669 GCA_043758975.1 Planctomycetota bacterium
TCGCGCTTGGGATCGGCGAAGCCGGCCTGGTAATGGCCGATCACCGGCGTGCACCAGTCGGCGATGTAGAGCGCGCCGTCCGGGCCGCCGCGCACATCGACCGGGCGGAAGCAGGGTTCGCTTGAGCGCAGCAGCTTGGGCAGCTGGGTGCTGGCGAAGCCGGCGCCATCGTCGCGCAGGCGGTGCAGCTCGATGGTGTTGCCGAAGAAACCGCCCAGCACCGCCACCCCCTGCATATCGTCGGGCATGGCCTGGCTGCCGATGAACTCGAGCGCGGTGGTCTTGCGGTCGGAGCGGAACAGCGCGCCCACGCCGTGGTACTCGTCGGGATTCTCGAAAGGCACCAGGCCGGGCACTGACCAGTAGCCTTCGGGGCGGTCGCCGGACTTGTGGAAGACCTGTCCCCAGTCGTCGAAAGCCACGCCCCAGCAGTTGAAGCCGGCGCGCCCATGGTTGAAGTACGACTCCAGCTCCAGGGTCTTGGGGTCGAAGCGCCACACCCCGGCCTGGTCGAGGCGCTTGAGCCCCCACGGGGTCTCTACGCGCGAGAAGGCGTGCAGGCCCTGGGTGAACCACAGGCTGCCGTCAGGCGCGTGCTTGATCGAATTGATCAGCTGGTGGGTGTCGCCGATGCCGAAGCCGGACATCACCACCCGCGCCACCTCGGCGCGCCCGCCCTCGGCGCGCGCGCTCAGGTGCAGCAGGCGGTCGAAGTCGCATACGTATATGCCGCCATCGCCTGCCTCCAGGCCCATGACCATGGTCAGCCCCTCGGCCCAGCGCGTAGCGTGCGCGAAGCGTCCGTCCTCGCCCTGGTCAGCGAGCTGCAGGATGTAGTCCGCCGGCGCCACCCCGGGGATGGGGTGGGGATAGGAGGGCGAGCAGGCGACATACAGCCGCCCGCGCTCGTCCCAGCTCAGCTGGGTCGGCTTGCTCACCCCCTCCTCCTCGGAGGCAACCAGCGACACCGTCCAGCCCGGCTCGAGGGTGAAGGCGGCGAGCTCCTGCGCCGGGCTCGGCACCACGTCATCCGCCGCCGGCAGCTCCACCGCCGGCGGCGGAGGCGGCGCCGGCTGCTGCCCAGCGAGGGCATGGATGCGCGCATCCCAGGTCGCGATCATCGGCTGGTGGCGTTCGAACAGCTCGCGTAGCGACGGCCCGCCGGCGGTGGCGTGGCCGAAGGGCTGGGTGATGCGGTCACCGTAGACGAAACTCCAGTTGGCCGGACGCCAGCAGGTGGAGAACAGGCGGTTCTTCTCCAGGATCGCCTGCGCCAGCTCGGGCGCGACCGTGAGCGTTCCCACTGCCACCCCGAGCTGGGCGCAGACCTGGGTGGCGAACTCCCGGCGGCCCTCGTCATTGAGATGCAGGCCGTCGTCGGTGACGCGCGAGAGAGCGCCCGGGGAGCGCCCGAGCGCAGTGAGGTCGACGCACAGCGCGCCGCGCGCACGCGCGAGCGCGCGAACAGCCCCGGCATAGGCATCGAGGTCGGCGTTGCGCGCGCTCAGGCGCGGCGCACGCGCGCTCTGCGGATCCTCGAAAGAGCTCGGCGTCAGCAGCACCAGGCGGCGCCCGGTCCCGACCTGGTCGAGCAAGCGCGCATAGGCGGCGGTGAAGGCGTCCAGCCGCGCCACCCCATCGAGCGCCTCGACCTGGCCGAACTGCGCCACCACCACCGTCGCGCCGACCGCATCGAGCTGAACCTTCCAGTCGCCGAAGTTGAGATCGCGCCACTGCTCGTAGACGGTGTCGCCCTCCCACGCCATGCAGCGCACCCGCACCGGCGCACCGGCAGAGCCCAGGGTCAGGCGCGCCTCGAGTTCGCCGCCACGGCCCACCCGCACCAGATTCTCCTGGCCGATGAACACCACGGTATCGCCCGCACCCACGGCGAAGCGACCACCGGCCCAGCTCGCCACCGGCCCGGCCGCCGGCGCACCCGGTCCAGGCGCTGGCGCGCCGGCGGGGTCGGCGAAGCGGGCGGTGACTAGCGCGAAGGCACCGCCGGCGGACGCGGCGGACGCGCCAGGCGCGGCGGGGTCCACCGGCACCTCCCCCCCTTCGGCACGGGCGGCAACGACGGCGCAGAGCAGGGCCAGGAGCAGGGCGGACAGCGGGGGGCGGGGCATGGCGGGCTCCGGGGCGGCGCGGTTGGGTCGGGGGCCGGGTGGGGGGCGAAGGCGAGGATGCAGCGTGTCGTCTATTCTTGATGCCAAAGCCATCCCGGGAAGGATGGCAGGGCCTGGATGTGAAGGCGTGACAGACACGGTTACGCGGTGATCGTCGCGATTCCGCTTCCAACGACCAAGCGGCGGTTTCTGATCAACTAGGATTTTCTTGATGGTCCTAAACCCTGTCGCGAGCGATTGGCTGGAGCGCATCAGCCCGCGCCCGCGCTCGCCCTGGCGCGGGCGCTGGGCCACCGGCACCATCGAGCCGTGGCGCCTGCTCTACGACCACGAGTTGGTGGTGTTCCTCGCGGGCGAATGCCGGGTGACCATCAGCCCGGAGGCGCCGGCGCGCACCGGGCCGCCGCGGCGCGACGAGCAGGGACGCCCGCTCTGGCATGCCATCACCGGGCGCGACGCCGCCGTGCTTGCCGCCATGCCGGCACCCGGCACCGCCTACACCTGCCCCGCCGGCAGCTATCTCATCATCCCGCCCGCGCT
>JAYVMM010000928.1:0-3460 GCA_043758975.1 Planctomycetota bacterium
GGGCGCTCTACAACCCGCTGCACCTCGAGCACTACGGCAAGCTCAACTTGCTCAAGGCGGGCATCGTCTTCGCCGACCGCGTCACCACCGTGAGCAGACGCTACGCCGCCGAGATCCAGGAGGCCGAGTTCGGCTTCGGCCTCGATGCGGTGATCCGCGGCCATGCCTACAAGCTCAGCGGCATCACCAACGGCATCGACACCGGGATGTGGGACCCTGCCCGCGACCCCCTGCTGCCGGCGCGCTACGACGCGCGCAAGCTCGCAGGCAAGGCCGAGTGCAAGGAGCGCCTGCGCCTCGATACCGGCCTTTACACCGACACCCCGGCGTGCCTGGTGGCGGTGGTCAGCCGCCTGGTCGAGCAGAAGGGCATCGACCTCATCCTCGACGCCGTCGACCCCTACATCCTGGCCGGGCGCATGCAGCTGGTGGTGCTGGGCTCCGGCGACCTCGGTCTCGAGCACCGCCTGCACATGCTCCAGGCCCGCCATCCCGGCTGGGTCTACTCGTGGTTCGGCTACAACGAGGAGCTCGCCCACCGCATCATCGCCGGCGCCGACCTCTTCCTCATGCCCAGCCGCACCGAACCCTGCGGGCTGACCCAGCTCTACAGCCTGCGCTACGGCACCCTGCCCCTGGTGCGCTTCACCGGCGGCCTCGCCGACACCGTCACCGATGTCGCCGTCGGCGATGGCAACGGCTTCACCTTCGGCCCCGTCGACCACGGACACTTCTCCAGCGCCCTCGACCGCGCGCTCGGCCTCTACCAGCATTTCCCCGCCGATTGGCGCCAGGCGGTCAAGCGCGGCATGCAGAGCGATCACAGCTGGGAGCACGTCGCGGAGGAGTACATCGAGCTCTACCGCAGCATCACCTTCGGCTGAACTGCCGGCGCCGCGTGGCGGGGCAACAGGCGCGAGCTGGAGCGCTCAGGGCAGCCAGCTCGGGCGCCGGGTGATCACCGACTGGAAGCGGAAGGCGATGCCGCGCTGGATCAGCACGTCGGCGATCTTCTCCTGCTTGCTCTCGTTGGCGTTGACGCTGACGGTGGAGAGATCGACGTCATTGAGCAGGCGCTGCTGGAGATCGGTGAAGCTCAGGCTGGAGGCGGCGGTGGCGAAGGGTACGATCACCAGCTCGAGGTGCAGCACGGTGGTGTTGGCGTTGTTGGGATCGCCGTTGATGTCGGTGCACGACATCACGCGGTACCAGGTGCCGGGTATCGACGGATAGGGGTAGAGGTCGTCGGGCGAGTCGGCGAGCGGCGGCGGGGCGAAGCCGGTGCCGAGGTAGGAGCTGGGCATCAGCGGGATGCTGGCGGCCTGCCCGGCGGGGATGGCGGGGATGCCGCCGGCGCAGGCGCGGATCTCGTCGATCAGGCAGGAGGCGGCAAGCGAGGAGCGGGTGGTGTCCTCGGCGAGCTTGCGGAAGCGCATGCCGCCGAGGAAGAGCGCGAACACGGCGACGAATCCGACCAGGAACACGATGGTCGCCACCAGCATCTCGATCAGGGTGAAGCCGCGTCGCGTCATGCCGCACTCTAGGGGGGGTGGCAGGCGAAAGCCAGGGCTGGTGGGCGCACCCTGGCAAGGGGGAATGTCAGCTTCTACCTGTTGCTGCCGCTGCTGTTGCACAGTTGCGAGAGTGCCACGCGCGGCGCTGGAGTCCGTGTGCCGCCTACCTCAGTCGGTAGCCTGGCCGGGTGTCGCGCTGCCGGCCAGGCGAGCGATCAGCGCGCGGTGGCGCGCCACGGTGTCACCAGCCGAAACCCGGCATTCGATCAGCGCCAGGCCGGCGCCGCCGGCGGCGCCGGCGAGGGCCGCTGCCAGGGCGGCGCGCGAGTCGACCTGGTGGTAGGCGAGGCCGAACTGGGCGGCGGCATGCGCGAAGTCCAGGCCGTGCGGGGTGCGCACCAGCTGGCGGTAGGCCGGGAGGTGGACTGTGCTGAGGAAGTCGAAGATGCCGCCGCCATCGTTGTTGAGCACCACGATGGCGCCGCGCGCCCCCGCCGCGCGTGCCGCCGCAAGCGCCGGCAGGTCATGGAGCAGGGCGAGGTCGCCGCAGAGCAGCAGGCCGTTACCGGTGCGCCCAGCCAGCTCCCCGAGGAAGGTCGCGAGCGTACCGTCGATGCCGTTGAGGCCGCGGTTGGCGGTGATGGCGCGCCCGCGCCCGTCGGGCAGGCAGTGCAGGTTGCCGTGGCGCACCGCCATGCTGGAGGCGAGGTGCAGGAGGTCGAAGCCGGGGTGGTTGACCGCGAGGTGGGCGGCGAGGACCTCGCCCCAGGGTTCTTCCGCCATCGCTTGCTTGAGCTCCCGTCGTGCGGCAGCCTCAGCCATCTCCCACCGCCGGCGCCAGTCCGCCGGCGCGCTGCCGAGCGCGGTGGCGAGCGCAATGAGCTCCTCCTCGCCCGGGCGCTCGAGCACCGCGCTGGCGCGGTGCAGGAAGTCGGGGTTGCCGCCGCCCGCCCCGAGCACCAGCCACGGGCAGTCCTGGCGGTCGAGGTATTCGAAGGTCGCGCGCGCGAGCGGTGCCGGTCCGAGCTGGATGATCAGCTCGGCGCGCTCGTTCGCCAACGCCCCGGTGAGCAGGGCGTCGGCGGTGGTGACCAGCGCGCCGGCGCCGCCGCGCAGGCCGCTGGGCGCATCCGCGAGCAGCGGCATAGCGGTTGTGGTCGCCAGGCGCCCAGCCTGCGCCGGCGTCAGCCCGGGCGCGGGCCCGGCGACCAGGAGCCCACGCGCATGCGCGGGCAGCCCCGCAAGCAGCGTGCGCCAGCTGGAGGAAGCGCCCGCCACCAGGCGCACCATCGGCGCCCCGCCGGCGCGCCCGTGCAGCGCGAGCGCCGGCAGGCCGTCGTCCTGCCAGCGTGCATCGACGAGCGGGGTTAGGGGATCGCGCAGCGGGACATTGAGGTGCACCGGGCGGCGCTGGCGGCGGCTCTGGTGCACCAGCCAGCACGTTCGCGCGCGCAGCGAGCGCAGCGCGCGCTCGTCTGGGAGCGGTTCGCCGAGCAGGAGGTCGTCGCACACCGCGTGGCCGAACAGCCCGCCCTGCGGCATGGTCTGCGGGCTGCTCGAGCCGTGCGCCTCCCACGGACGGTCGGCGGAGATCACCAGGAGCGGGACTTCGGCGGCATAGGCCTCCACCACTGCCGGCAGCAGGTTGGCCACCGCGCTGCCCGAGGTCACGCACACCGCCACCGGCGAGCCGCAGCTCTTGGCCAGGCTCTTGGCCAGGCCGAGGGCGATGAAGCCGGCCGCGCGCTCATCGATGTGGCTAAGGCAGCCGCGCCCAAGTTCGTGGTGGAGGGCGTGCAGCAGCGGGCTGTTGCGGCTGCCGGGGCAGAGCACCGCGCGTTCGACGCCGCAGCGGTGCAGTTCCTCGACGATCAGCCGGCACCACAGCGCTATGAGGTTGGGATCGCGGTCGCTGGCCACAGCAGCAAGTGTGCAGGCGCGCCCGC
>JAYVMM010000929.1:0-6389 GCA_043758975.1 Planctomycetota bacterium
GCGGCGGGTGCGAATGCGGGGCCGGCGGCGCGGTTGCGCGCCTGTGGCTGGTTCATAGCGTGCCCACTGAGGTGCCCATGCTGCGCGCGCTTCTTCCGCTTTTTGCGCTCTTTCCGCTCCTCCTGCTCGGCGCCGCCACCGCGAGTGAGGCCGCACCCGACGGCAACTGGCCGCAGTTCCGCGGACCAGGCGGCCTGGGCATCGGCAGCGGCAAGCCGCCGGTCGAGTTCGGCCCGGAGAAGAACTGCCGCTGGAAGGTCGAGGTCCCGCGCGGCCATTCCTCGCCCTGCATATGGGGCCAGCGCATCTTCCTCACCGGCCTGGATAACGGCACGTTGGTGACCTTCTGCCTCGATCGCGGCGACGGGCACCAGCTGTGGCGCACGGCGGTGCCGGCGGAGAAGATCGAGCCGACCCACCAGATCGGCTCGCCGGCGGCGCCCACCCCGTGCTGCGACGGCGAGCGCGTCTACGCCTACTTCGGCTCCTACGGGCTGATCGCCTACGACCTCAAAGGCACCGTAGTGTGGACCAAGCGGCTGCCGCTGCCGGTGGTCGAATTCGGCACCGGCGCCTCGCCCATCCTCGCCGGCGGCAAGGTGGTGCTGGTGTGCGACGAGGACGTCGGCGGCTATCTGCTGGCGGTCGATGCCATGACCGGCGTCGACGCCTGGCGCGCCGACCGCGGCGAGTTCCGCCGCAGCTTCTCCTCGCCCTTCCTGTGGCGCCACGATAGCACCGAGGAGATCATCGTCGGCGGTTCGATCGAGGTGCGCAGCTACGAGGTCGCCGATGGGCATCAGCGCTGGTCGGCGCACGGCATGGCGCGGTTGTCGAACGCTTCGCCCACCGCCGGCGATGGCCTGCTCATCGTCTCGAGCTGGAACGTCGGCGGCGATGAGGGGGCGAAGATCACCATGCCGCCCTTCGACGAGTTTCTCGCCGCCCATGATCGCAATCACGACGGCGTGCTGACCAAGGACGAGTTCCCCTTTGGCCCGCTCAAGGACCGCTTCTCGCAGATCGATGTCGACAAGGATGGCCGCGTCACGCGCGCGGAATGGGACCACATGCGCACCATGTTCGACGATGCGCGGAACCAGATCTTCGCCCTCAAGCCCGGCGGCAGCGGCGACCTCACCGCCACCAACGTGCTATGGCGCAACAGCAAGCACCTGCCCTATGTGTCATCGCCGCTGTGCTACCAGGGCCACGTCTACACCATGCAGAGCGGCGGCATGTTTTCCTGCTACGACGCCCTCACCGGCAAGGTCTTCTACCAGGCCGAGCGCGTCGATGTCGGTGGCGACTACTACAGTTCGGCAGTGGCCGCCGACGGTCGCGTCTACATCGCCTCGCAGAATGGCGTGGTGGTGGTGCTCAAGGCGGGGGAGGCCTTCACCGTGCTGGCGCGCAACAAGCTCGACGAGCAGGTCTTTGCCACCCCCGCCATCCTCGACGGGCGCATCTATGTGCGCAGCGAGGTTCATCTCTTCGCTTTCGGCGACTAGACGACTACTGCTGCCGGCCTGCCCCGGTGCGCCCGGTGTTGTTGACGGCTGATCGCCGAGCGGGGCCGCGATGGGCCTACGCCGAGCGCAGGCTACTGCGCGGAACCGCCATGATCAGCTGGCGCCCCCGCTCAATGCGCTACGTCCAGGTCCGGGAATTTCGCGAGCTGGGCGAAATAGCTGCTCAGCGTACGCGCCGAGATCCGTCCGTTCATTCGACCGACGGGATCCAGGGCGGAGAAATGGTGGTATTCAGCCTTGATCCCCTGCACCAGCAGGGCCGCGCTCGGGGCTCCGGCAGCGATTGCTAAGCCGAGCAGGATGGAATTCTCCGGACATTTGGCCATCGGGGTGGCGAGGAACGGATCATCGACGCGGATCTTCTCGTTCTTGGGCAGGGAGGTGAGCCAGCCCACCGCGAAGCGGGCATCGCCGCACGCCTCCCAGGCCTCCTTCTCGAGCGCGTGCAGGGCGGGATCGTGTTCATGGTCGCTCTGCTGCAGGAAGGCGACCAGGTTCCACAGCGTTGCGTCGGTGCTGCCCTTCGCTTGCGCATGCAGACGGGCGAGCAGCCACTCCCTGGCCTGCTCCCGGGTGATGACCGTGGTGGAGATGGCCAACTGTATGAGTCCTTTGCACAGCGCGGGATCGCTTGGGAGCGTGTGCGCGCCATCGATGAGCAGACCGTCGCGGGACAGCAATGCGCTGATGTCCTTAGCTTCGGGTTTCTCCAGCAGGTAGCCCTCGCCCAGACAGCGGGCGGCGAGGATGCGCGCGCCGCGCAACGGCGCGATCAGCTCGAGATCGTGCTTGAGCGAGGTGGGTTGCGGCACGTAATTCCACCAATCGTGCTCGTAGGTGCAGTCGAGCGCGACCAGCTTCATGGCAGCATCGATGATGCCCGTGCGCATCTGGGCGATGAGAGCCGCGCGCTGGCTGAACTGGGAGGCATCGCCATGGACCGCATAGACCAGCGATTCGAGATCGGTGAGCGAGCCCCGCTTGGCCTTCTCGGACAGCAGCCAGCGCTCCGCCGCCTGGCGATTCTTGCTCAGCCGGATCAGGCATTCGGCGGCCAGGCCATGCACCGGCGCGTTCTCCGGAGAGCTCTTCGAGATGGCATCGTAGGTGCGCAAGGCGCCGGCGTATTCACCGGCGCGATGCTGCTCCAGCGCCCATTCCAGCTGGAAGGCCTCCTCATCCGGCTGCCGCTTGGCGGCGTCCTGGTGCAGGGCGTAGGAGGCCTTGGCGTCCATGCCGTAGAGGAGGTTGCCGAGGTACCAGGACTGCGCCGGCGTGCGTCCGGCTTGCGGGAAGAGGTCGAGCAGGCGAGCATTGGCAGTCGCCATGCGCCCATCGACCAGCAGCGCATCGAGCTGCTCCTGGATCGGTGCGACCAGGGCCGCGGCCGCTTGGTATTCTGCCCGGATGTCCGCCCCGCGCAGCGCCGGCGTCCAGGCGAGCAGCAGGACGGTGGCGGCAGGAACCAGCAGGCTGAGCGGGAGCATGGATATATTCATGCGGTCGTTCCTATGGTCGCATCGGTTGGGCGACGACAGGCCGATTCTGGCGCGCTAGGCAGGGCTGTCTCGAGGTGATCGTACATCACTACCAGGCTCGGCGGCTCCACCACCATCCGGCGGCTGCGGGGTCCCGGATCGCCGTACCAACCGCTGAACGTGGCGCGCAGCCGCCTCAGGCGAGCAGTTTGCGCACCACCTCGCCGTGGACGTCGGTGAGGCGGTAGTCGCGCCCCTGGAAGCGGTAGGTCAGCCGGGTGTGGTCGAAGCCGAGGAGGTGGAGGATGGTGGCATGCAGGTCGTGCACATGGACCTTGTCTTCGGTGACGTTGAAGCCGAAGTCGTCCGACTGCCCGAGGCTGATGCCGGGCTTGATGCCGCCGCCCGCCAGCCACATCGAGAAGGCGTTGGGGTGGTGGTCGCGCCCGTCGTTGCCGCCCTGCACCATCGGCGTGCGCCCGAACTCGCCGCCCCAAATGACCAGGGTGTCCTCGAGCAGGCCGCGTTGCTTGAGGTCCTTGATCAGCGCCGCGCTCGGTCGGTCTGCTGGGTCTAGTCCTTCAGGCCCTTGGTCAGCCCGCCGTGGTGGTCCCAGGCCTCGTGGAAGATCTGCACGAAGCGCACTCCGCGTTCGACCAGGCGGCGAGCGAGCAGGCAGGCGTTAGCGTAGGAGGACTTGCCCGGCACTGCGCCGTACATCTCGAGCACCTCCTTGGGCTCCTTGGCGATGTCCATGAGGTCGGGCGTGCTGGTCTGCATGCGGTAGGCGAGTTCGAAGGAATTGATGCGGGTGGCGATCTCGGGGTCCCCGACCGCGGCGAGATGCTGCTGGTTGAGGTCCTTGATCGCATCCAGGGTGTCGCGCTGCATGGTCGCATCGACGCCGGCGGGATTGGAGAGGAACAGCGCCGGGTCGCCCTGGCCGCGGAAGGGCACGCCCTGGTAGCTGGTGGGGAGGAAGCCGCAGCCGTAGTTCGAGGCGCCGCCGCTGGTGCCCTTCTGCCCGGTCGAGAAGACCACGAAGCCGGGCAGGTCGCGAGACGCGCTGCCCAGGCCGTAGGTGGTCCAGGCGCCCATGCTCGGGCGCCCGAACTGGGTCGCGCCGGTGTTCATGAAGATCTGCGCCGGGGCGTGGTTGAAGGCGTCGGTCTGCATCGATTTGACGATGGCGATGTCATCCACCACCTCGGCGAGGTGCGGCAGCAGCTCGCCGAGCATGGTGCCGTTGGCGCCGCAGTAGTTGAACGTGTACTTCGGCGCCATGAGCGTGCTGTTGGGGTTGATGAAGGCCGCGCGGTAGCCCTTGAGCAGCTCCGCCGGCGGCAGCTTGCCATCCCATTTCACCAGCTCGGACTTGTAGTCGAAGAGCTCGAGGTGGCTGGGCGCCCCGGCCTGGAAGAGATAGATCACGCGCTTGGCCTTGGCGGCGAAGTGCGGTGCCTTGGGCGCGAGCGGGTCGAGCGACGGCTCGCCGGCGAGCGCCGCCGGGCCGCAGGCGTCCTGCAGCAGGGTGCCGAGGGCGATCGAACCGAGGCCGAGCGAGCACTGGCGCAGGAACCAGCGGCGGGCGAGCGGGGTGGAGCCAAGGCGGGTATCGGCGGTGGGCGGCATCATGGGCTCATTCCTTGGTGATGGTCTCGTCGAGGTTGAGCAGGACGCGGGCGACCACCGTGTAGGCGGCGGCCTGGCGCGGGGTGGTCCCTGGCGGCAGGGTGGCGAAGGCGTCGGCACCCAGGCCGCTCACCACCAGGGCGTCGACCCAGCCGTCGGCGATGCGCGCGCGCTGCTTTTCAAGCAGCTGCTCGAGCGCGGTGCGCTCGCCCGCCAGCGGCGCTCGGCCCAGGCAGCAGCGGAAGCCGAAGCCGAGGCGCTCGGCGTCGACCATGCCGCCTTCGACCAGCATGCGCAGCGCCAGCGCGCGCGCACATTCCACCGCCACGGTCTCGTTGAGGGTCATCAGCGCTTGCAGCGGGGTGTTCGAGCGCCCGCGCCGGGTGCACGCCACATTGCCCTCGGGGGTGTCGAAGGCCTGCAGCATGGGGTAGGGGGTCGAGCGCCGGCGGTAGGTGTAGAGGCCGCGCCGGTAGCGCCCCGGGCCGGTCTCCTCCAGCCACGGGAAGGGCGCGTAGCTCACCGGCGGCTTGAACAGGAAGTCGGGCGCGGGCGGCATCACGCTGCGCCCGCCGATCGCGAGGTTGAGCAGGCCGCTGACGCTCAGCTGGATGTCGCGCACCACCTCGCCGTCGACGCGCAGGCGCGCGCCGCGCGCGAGCAGGCGGTTGAACTGGTCGCGCTGCCACTGCGCGGGGGTGAGGCGCGAGGACTGGCGGTAGGCCGCCGAGGTGACGATCAGGCGGTGCATGCGCTTACCCGTCCAGCCGTGGGCCATGAAGTCGCTGGACAGCCAATCGAGCAGCTCGCGGTGCGAGGGCGCCTCGCTCTGGGTGCCGAGGTCCTCCACCGTGCTCACGATGCCGGTGCCGAAGTAGTGCTGCCACATGTTGTTGATGAACACGCGCGCGGTGGTCGGCGTGGCCGGGTCGGTCAGCCAGCGCGCCAGGGTCAGGCGGGTCGGGGCGGCGTCCGCGGGCAGCTGGTTGAGGAAGGCCGGCACCCCGGTGGTGACGGTGCGCGTCGGCTTCAGCCAATCGCCGCGTTTGAGCACGTGGGTGGCGCGCGGAGCGGGGCGGGCGGAGAGCACCAGCTGGGTGGCGCCCTCGGGATAGCGGTTCCAGGCCGCCTCGATCGCCGCGTTGGCCTCCTTCCAGGCGGGCACCGTGGTGCGCCAGTAGCTGAACAGCGCCGCCGCCTGCTCCGGCGTGCGGCTGGCGCGCGGCACGTTGAGGATGGCGCGCACCGCGAGCGGGATGACATCGCTGGCGGGATCGGCGGCAGTGGTGACCGCGAGGCGGAAGCGCCCGAGGTTCTCCGCCTGGAGATCGTCTGAGTTCCAGCCCCCGTGCTTCTGCACCAGCTTGATGGTCAACTCGCTGCCGCCTGGCCCACCGATCGGCGCGCTGGCGACGAAGATGGCGAAGCATTCCTGGTTGCGCCGGCCCGGCCCGAGATCGTTCGACCACGCGGTGTCGGCCTTGTCGTCGATGGCGTAGCGCGCCGGGCCGATGACGCGGTGGACCGGTTCGCGTTCGTTGAACGCAAGGTGCACCGGCGTCTCCGGCGGCGGTTCGACGTCCGAAGCCGCATGCGCGAAGGTCACCGCCGCGCGCTTGGCGCCCGCCTGGCGGGCAGCGGCCTCGACCTTGAACTCGGTGAGGGCGAAGGTGCCGAGGTGCGAACGCCCGGGGCCGTGCGCTGGCATGGTTGGCGTCGCCGAGCGCCTCCAGGCGGAAGGCGGTGA
>JAYVMM010000930.1:0-1825 GCA_043758975.1 Planctomycetota bacterium
TCGGGGAGGAGGTCGTCGATGACCGCATACGCGACATCTACCGCACCGCTGAACGGCGCGGCAGCCTGACCCTGGACGAGGGCGGGGGGGTCGAGGACATCGAGCAGGGCGCGGGCCGGCACACCATCATGGTGGTTGACGACGAGCCGGACATGCGCCGCTACCTGGTGTCGCGCCTGGTTTCCGACTACCGCGTGGTGCAGTCCGACCACGGCGAACGTGCGCTCGCGCTCGCGCGCGAGAAACTCCCCGCCCTGGTCCTGCTCGACCTCATGCTGCCGGGGATGGACGGCATCGCGGTGTGCCGCGCGATGCGCCAGGACCCTCTGCTGGCCCAGGTCAAGATCATCTTGCTCACCGCGCGCATGGACGAGGCCTCGAAGATCGCCGCCCTCGAGGGCGGCGCCGACGACTTCCTGACCAAGCCCTTCAGCACGCTCGAGGTCAAGACGCGCATCGCCGGGCTGCTGCGCACCGCCGCCCTCCAGGTCGCATTGGCCGAGCGCGCGCGCGAGCTCGAGCGCGCGATCCTCAAGATCAGGGAGACCGAGTCGCAGCTGGTGCACAGCGAGAAGATGAGCGGCCTGGGCACCATCGCCGCCGGGTTGCTCCACGAGGTCAACAACCCGCTCAACTTCACCCTCACCGCGCTCCAGGTGGCGCACGGCTCCATTCCGCGCAACGACCACGCGCTCAAGGAGATCCTCGACGACATCGGCCAGGGCATGAACCGCATCAAGACCATCGTCAGCGACCTCGGCATGTTCGCCTACAAGTCGTCCGGCAACGAGAACGAGCAGTTCGACCTCAGCGCGGTGACCGAATCGGCGCTGCGCCTGATCTCGCACGAGCTGGGCGAGATCGCGATCGAGCGCGACATCCCCGCCGGTATGCTGCTGCGCGGCTCGCGCACCCAGCTCAGCCATGTGTTGATGAATCTACTGGTCAACTCGGCCAAGGCGCTCATGGGGGTGAGCGGGCGCGCGCCGCGCATCACCATCAGCGCGCGCAGCGTCGACGGCGGCCACCAGCTGGTGGTGCGCGACAACGGCAGCGGCATCCCCCCCGAGGTGCTGCCGCGCATCTTCGAGCCGTTCTTCACCACCCGCGCCGTCGGCCAGGGAACCGGGCTCGGCCTGAGCATCGTCCACACTATCATCGCCAACCACGGCGGTACCATCAGCGCGCGCAGCGAAGCGGGCCAGTGGACCGAATTCGCCATCTTCCTGCCTTCCATCAGAAAGCCCGCCTAAGGACACTGCCCGATGAGCACCGACGACAATCTCAAGAAGTATGCCGTCCTCTACGTCGACGACGAGGAGCAGGCGCTCAAGTACTTTCCCAAGCTGTTCGGCCAGGAGTTGCGCTGCCTGACCGCACCGACGGTGGCAGAGGCCAGGCGCATCATCGCGCAGGAGGGTGACAGCATCGGGGTGGTGATCAGCGACCAGCGCATGCCGGGCGAGAGCGGCGTCGAACTGCTGGCCTGGCTGCGCGCGACCAGGCCCCAGGTGGTGCGCCTGCTCACCACCGCCTACTCCGATCTCGACAGCGCGATCGCCGCGGTCAATTCAGGGGCGATCTTCCGCTACGTGGTCAAGCCGTGGGATCACCGCGAGCTCTATGGCGTGCTGGCGCGGGCGATGGAGTTCCACATCGTCACGCGCGAACGCGACACCCTGCTGCAGGAGAAGCTGTCCTCGCTGCAGCGCATCGTCATGATGGACCGCCGGCGCGGCTTCGCCGTGCTCGCCGCCGCGCTGCAGGCGCGCGTGCGCAACCCGCTCGGTGCGCTGCGCCAGTACCTGCTCAGCGCCCCCGCGGC
>JAYVMM010000931.1:0-2955 GCA_043758975.1 Planctomycetota bacterium
GCCGAGCGCAGGCGCGCTGCGTCTGCGCATGCCACCACGCAATATGGGTGGCGACGGACTGGCGGTGCGAATAGCATGCCTTGTTCCATGAGGCGTCGCACTGTCCTGTTGGCGATCGCTGGTGCGGCGGTAGTGGTGGGTGGATGCGTCGCCCAGGCCCTGTCGCTGTCATGGTTCAGCCCTGAGCTGCGGCGCAATGATGCCGAACGCCTCGGCTTGGAGGCGGCGCTCAATCCCTTGCCACCGCCGCCGACGCCGCAGATCACGGAACGCCTCGGCTATCACAGTGGATTCTCGACCTCGTCCAGCTCCGTCGAGTGGGTGGAGCTGGATCTGCGCCACGAGGAGCCGCTCGATGCCGTGGTGCTGGTCCCGGCCGCCTCGGACAGCGGGCGGGCGATCGTGCCCGGCTACGGCTTCCCGGTGCGCTTCCGGGTGGAGATATCCGAGAGCACCGAACCAGCCGGACGCACCGCCATCGCCGATGAGACGCTCAGTGATTTCGCGAATCCCGGCACCTTGCCCGTCTATCTGCCGTGCACAGGGAAGCGCGCACGCTTCGTGCGCATCACCGCGACCAAGCTGTACCGGGATGGCGGCCGCGCACTCTTTGCGCTGGGCGAATTGATGGTGCTCCAGGGAAAGCGCAATATCGCCGCCGGACTCGGGCGCGGCGATTTCACCTGCAGCCGCACCATGGGAGCGCAACCGGTGTGGGGGCTCTCGAATCTCGTGGATGGCCAGTCCGTGCTCGGCCCGCCACAAGGATCACGGCCAAGCCCCACCCTGGGCTATTCCAGCCAACCGGTCGTCCTCGCCCGTGATCCGCACCCGTCACCGCGCTGGGTCCAGGTCGACCTCGGCGAGGTCATGCCGGTGAATGAGGTGCGGCTGTTCCCGGCATATCCACCCGAATTCGCCCATCGTCCGGGCTACGGTTGGCCAAGCGGGCTGACCATCCAGCTGGCGGACGACGCGAGCTTCCGCAATGCCGTCGAACTTTCCGAGTCAGAAGGGGTCAACGGCGTGGAGCAGCGCATTCCGGTCGGACCGGGCGAGAATGCCATCAGTTTCGTCGCCCGCGATGAGACCGCCCGCTATGTGCGGGTGACGGCACCACAGCTGTTCAATGCCAATGGCCGCTTCCTCTTCGCCTTATCCGAGATGCAGGTCTGGTCCGGAGACATCAACGTGGCGCTGGGCAAGGAGGTCAGCGCCTTCGATTCCATCGAGGGGATGGGCTGGTCGCGCTCGGCACTGGTGGACGGTTTCACCAGCCGCGCGGAGATCCTCGATCTCGGGGAGTGGCTTCTCGGCCTATCGCAGCGCCGCGAGATCACGCAGAAGATGAGCGCTCTCGATACCCGATCGGCAGAGCTCCGGTCACGCTTCGAGATCATCATCTATTGGATGCTGGGAGCAGCCATCGTCGCCGCGCTGCTTGGGTTGGTAGCCACGAATTTCCGCCATCGTCGCGACCGCCGATTGGAATTGGAAGCCTTGCGCCAACGCATCTCGCAGGATCTGCATGACGATATCGGCAGCAGCCTGGGCTGCATCATCCTGATCAGCGAGGAAGCGCTCTCCCTCACCACCGACGGGGCGATGCAGCGGGAATTGGGCGAGATCCGCGAGACCGCACAGCAGACCCTTGAATCCATGCGCGACATCGCGCGTCTCGCCCAGAGCGACAAGTATGGTGATGGAGACGTGAACGGCCACCTGCGAGACATCATCGACCGCATATTGCGCAACATTCCCCACACGCTGCAAGACCCGGCCGCGGCGGCGGTCAACCGCCTGCGCATGGACCAGCGTCGCGACCTCGTGCTCATGCTCAAGGAATCGCTGCATAATCTCGCGCGGCACTCCCAGGCGACCCAGGCCGAGATCTCTCTCGTCCACATGGACGGGACGCTTATCCTCACCGTGCATGACAATGGGCGCGGCTTCGACCCCTCTGGCGTGAAGGGGGAAGGCATGGGCCTGGCGAATCTTCAGCGCCGTGCGGCCAAGCACGGCGGCAACGTCAGGGTCGATTCCGCGCCCCAGCAGGGGACCTCCATCATCATCTCCCTACCGCTCCATGCCTGACCCCGTCCACCCTTTGATCGTCTGGCTGGTCGAGGACCACAAGGTCTACGGCAGCCGGCTGCAGCGGGCGCTCAGCCGCTGCGCCGGCATGTCCTGCCCGCAGCGCTACTTCAGCTGCGAAGATGCCCTGGCTGCGCTGCCCGCTCCTGCGGCGCCGCACGTTCTCCTGCTCGACGTGGAGCTTCCCGGCATGAGCGGCATCGATGCGCTCCCGCACTTCCGTCAACGTGCGCCATCGACGGCGTTGATCATCCTCACCGTGTTCGAAGATGATGACAAGATATTCCGCGCCATTTGCGCGGGAGCCACCGGCTACCTGCTGAAAACCACCAGCGCGGAGGACATCGCCGCCTCCATCCGCAGCGCCGTGGACGGTGGTTCTCCCATCAATCCTCATATCGCCCGCCGTGTCCTGGAGATGGTCGCCAAGACCACCACGCCCAAGCACGATTACGGACTTTCGCCCCGCGAGATGGAGATCCTCCATCTCCTGGTTGAGGGACACACCACCAAGCAGGCGGCAGCCGCGCTGGGCATCGGCTATTACACCGCCGACGAATACATCCGCACTGTCTATGAGAAGCTCCAGGTGCACAGCCGGGGCAGCGCCATAGCGAAGGCAGTCAACGAAAAGATTGTTTCGCCGAAGACTCCATGAATCGTGCCCACCCTGGGCCAAGTGATCGTCACCTGAATCAACGCGGATGCGCTCGCGCGGTGCGTCGGTCCTCAGGTGAACCGGCATCGACATGGACCGTTTACCAGTCGACTCCGTTGTGCCGTTGTCCCACGGTGCCTCAGGTCGCCGCTCATGCCTGGCAGGAATCCACGATGCCAACCGCCACCCGGCTGCCCCCCCCC
>JAYVMM010000932.1:0-1757 GCA_043758975.1 Planctomycetota bacterium
GCTCGAGGTCCTGCACCTGGTCGCGCACCGCCACGGCGTCGGCGCCGTCGGCGAAGCTGGCGACCACCTTGGCGGCATCGCGTGCCACTGCGGCCTGGCGGTTGAGGAATTCATAAAAGTGGTCCTCCTGGGGGAGGAACCAGCGAATCAGGGAGTGCAGCGGCATGGGCGGCATCCCATCGGCAATGAAGGTACGGTCAAGGAATAGAGAAGGATTACTGAAGGGAGGACATGGTGCAGACCGCCGGCATCACTACTAGCCCTTGTGGCGGCCCATGTTAGCCTGCCTGCCCATGCGCTCCGCCACCGCTCTCGAGATCAAGGTGGGCCTGCTCATCATCGCCGGTCTGGCCTCCACGCTGATCTTGGTGCTGCTCTCCGGACGCATTCATTTCGAGCACAACTACCAGGTGCGCGCCTATTTGCCCGACGCCGGCGGATTGCGCGCCCATTCGCCGGTGACGCTCTCCGGCATCCGCATCGGCGAGGTCGAACGCCTGAGCACGGTTGAGGATGCGCGCGGCAGCGTGGTGGTGTGGCTGAAGATCAGCCAGGAATATCGCCTGCCGGTGGGGACCAAGCTGACCATCGCCTCAAGCGGCATCTTCGGCGATTCCTACATGGCCTTCGCCGGCACCCACGACCCCAAGGGCGGGCTCCTGCCGATGGACGGCAGCGCCGAGGTGGTCGCCAACCCCGGCTTCTTCGACACCGCCTCGCTGCAGGCGCAGAAGATCCTGGAAGGGGCCTCGGACCTGCTCGGCGCCGACAACCGCAGCGAGATCCGCCGGCTGGTCACCAGCGCCGCCGACCTCGCGGTGGCGGCGACCACCTTGGCGCGCGCTGCCGAGGGCCAGGCGGCCGCGCTCGGCGAGACCCTGGTGCGGGTGCGTGCGCTCAGCGACCAGCTCAAGGAGGAGATCGCGAAACTGGGCAAGGGCAGCGAACAGGTGCTCCAGCGCCTCGATGCCACCCTGGTCACGGTGGGTGGGCGCGCCGATCAGCTCGGCACGCATGCTGGCGAGAGCCTGACCCATATCGATGCCCTGGTTGAGCGCTCCGACCACTTCCTCGCCGGCAACGCTGAGGAGCTGACGCGTACGCTCAGCGCGGTGCGCGTGCTCGCCGAACGCGGCGCGCACATCGCCCAGACCCTCAGCGCCGGCGACGGCGTGCTCGGCCAGCTGCTGGTCAGCCGCGACCTCGCCAAGGATCTCAACAGCACCGCGGTCGACCTCAGCCGCGCCGCCGCCTTCATCGCCGAGCATCCCGAGGCGCTGGTGTTCGGCGCGAGCAAGGAAGAGAGCGCCGCCGAACATGCCCGCCGCGAGCGGGAGAAGGTGCGGCGCGCCTACAACGAGAACTACGGCGGCATCCCCCTGGTGGTCGCCGCCCCCGCTGCCGCGCCGCGCGCCGCCCCGGTCGCGCCCACGTCTTCGCCAACCGCGCCAGGAGCGGCGCCCACCACGGCGCCGTGAGCGCACGCCGCGTGCACTGCTGAATCTGAGGCGAACCATGATGCCCGCGCCGACCGCCCCCCAGCTGCCGCCGCCCGCCGCTGCGATCAGCGGCGACCGCCTCTACGGCATCTCCATGCGCCCGCAGGAGCTCGCGCTCTACGGCGAGCGGGTGAGCTGCGAGGTGCGCTACAGCGCCATCGCCGACGACGAAGCCGCCACCGCCGAGCGCCATTACAAGCTGCTGGTGTTAGAGATCGCGGCCAATGCCAACGCGCCGGGCGCGCCCGGCGCGCCCGG
>JAYVMM010000933.1:0-3394 GCA_043758975.1 Planctomycetota bacterium
CAGCCTCTCTATTTACGCGATCTGCTTCCTCGACGATGGCACTCGTGCACTCGCTTTCGGCATCAATGACCTCGTTCATGAACAGATCGCCGATTATGCCGACATCCCCTTGCCCTACCGCCGGATGCGCACCTCTCCTGCTGCCGCTTGGCCATCGACAAGTCGATTACCTGGTGAGAAAGCGGATAGCCGGCTGCGCTATAACGGCCGTTTTTCCCTCAGTCTGCTCGGCGGCGCGTTCACGGTGCCGCGCTGGGCTCCTCGAAGTGCGCCGGCAGGTCGAGACGCGGCGCGGGCGGCGCGCCCGCGCGCTGGCGGTCGATCTTGTCCATCGCGCTGGTGAGGAGTTGGCGCGCATCGTAGCCCAGGCGGCGCACCGGCAGCATGCTCGGGGTCGGCCAGGGGAAGTTGCAGTAGGCGACGATGTCGCAGTCGTCGGGCACGCGAACGCCAGCCGCGATCAGCCCGACGGTGGCGTGCTCGACCAGGTTGTCGTCGCTGATGATGAGCGCGTCCGGGCGCTGGCGCTGCTGCTCGTGCATCAGGAGATGGGTGATGTAGCGCGCGCCCTCGGGCGCCCCGGGGCTGCACAGCTGCAGCCAGTGCGCCTCGCTGCTCATGCCGCGCGCCTCCAGGCCGGCGCGCAGCTGGGCGTGGAAGCGCCCGAGGTGGCCGGGCACCGCGAGCAGCGCCAGGCGCGTACGCCCGCGCTGACGCAAGTAGTCGAGCGGCCTGGTCGATGAAGGAGTCCGTGCTCAGTACCAGGGGAACCACGCCCGGGTAGGCCGTGCTGAAGGGCATCACCGCCACCCGCGGCAGCTTGGGCGCGGTCATCACCGGGGTGTCGGCGAGCAGCTGCGGCGAGGTGGCGAGGGCGGTCCAGAAGCGCACCCAGGGCGCGCCCTCGGGCCAGCCGGGGAAGAGCCGCCCGTAATTGCTGCAGTGGGGTGGATGGGCCGAGACGAAAGTGCCCTGCCGCCCGCGTGCGGTGACGAAACCGTCCTCGATCAGGCGATCGAGGGCGCACTGGATGGTGACGCTCGAGACATCGAAGGTCAGCTGGAGGTCGCTGCGCCGCGGCAGGCGGCTGCCCGGAGCGTAGGTGTGGTCGATGATGCGTCCGCGCAGGCTATCGACGATGTGGTCCTGCTTAACCGGCGGTCGGCTGGCGCGGCGGCGGTCCATCTCAACCCTTTGTCCGCGGCGGACCGGGCGGCGGGCCGCGGCGTGCATTGCCATTGTGGAGGTCGCTCGGCGAAGGCATGGAGAGCGCCTACCCGCGTCCCTCTCGCGTGTTCAGGGAAATCGCACCGGTGACTGATCGCAACCACGTTGATAGTGAAGCGATCGTCAACGCCAATTTGTAAGCTGTTGCACCAGTGAATCTTGCGGGCGGGCGACGAACTGACTCAACCCGCTGCCGGCGCCACGCTGGCGGACTCGACCACCGCCTTCATCGCCGCCAGGCCCTTCTCGAAATCACCGCCGATCATGCGGTCGCCATCGACGAAGAGGGCGAAGGCCTTGCCCATCAGCCCGTTCCGCCCGCTCATGCTCCAGCTGATGATGGTCTGGTCCCCGGCTTGGGTGAAGGTGAACTCGGTGACGTTGCGCGCCCTGAAGGGGCGGATGAATTGGAGGTCGATGCGCACCAGGTCGTGCTTTTCACTGGCGCTGATGGCCATGCGCCCGGCGCCCATCTTCTTGTTGCCGTCCCAGCTGAAGCAGGCGCCGACGCCCGCCGTCGAACCGCTGTAGGTGGTCTTTGCGGCGGGATCGAGCTTGGCCCAGGGCGACCATGCTTGCCAGCAGTGGAAATCATTGACCTGGGCGAAGACCGCCGCCGGCGCAGCGCTGATGGTGGCGGTGCGGGTGATGGTGAAGGCGCCGGGCTGTATCGCCACCACCGCGAGCGCGATGGCGATGATCAGGGCGAGGACGATGAAGATGGTCGTGAGCATGGCGGCTCCTTGCTGCTGCAGGCGGACGCATGGCGGGCCGGGCCGGCGCGGTCGCCGGCCCCGAGCGCTGCCGGCAACCGGCGAGCGGCGGGCCATGGTGGCGGCCGGCAGGCGGAAGCCACCGTCGGTCGCCGCCACCCTCTTCTGCGGCGGGCCTGAGGTGGCGGCCTGAAGATTCGTTGTAAGATCTTGGCCTCGAGCTGTAATCCCGATGCATGGACGCCGAACGCGCTGATCAGCTGGTGGCCGAAGTCCAGGCCGGACGCAAGGAGTCCTTCCGCGCGCTGTTCCTCGCCTTCGAACGCCCGGTGCGCATCTACCTCTCGGCGCACGCGCCCTCCGCCGAGCTGGTCGACGAGGTGCTGCAGGCGACCTTCGTCGCCTGTTTCGAGTCGCTGCACACCTACGAGCTGCGCGGCACCTTCCTGTTCTGGCTCAAGGGCATCGCGCGCATCCGCCTGCTCAAGGAGCTGCAGCAGCGCGCGCGCCATGCCGGCCTCGGCGGCGACGCCCTCGACGGCCTGGTCGCCAGCGCCGCCGGCGAGCAGCTCGAGGACGCCGGCTGCGAGGACGGCAACGCCCTCGAACGCTGCCTCGAGCGCCTCTCGCCCGCCCTGCGCACCCTGCTGCGCCAGCGCTATGTCGAGCGCCAGGCGGTGAAGGACCTCGCCGTCCAGCACGGTCGCACCGAGACCTGGGTCTCGGTGGCGCTGCACCGCAGCCGCGCCACCCTGCGCGCCTGCCTGTCCCGGCGCAGCCCCGCATGAGCGAAGCGCCCATTCCCACCGGCCCGGCCCAGTCCGCGGCGCTCGAGCGCTACCTCGACGGCTCGCTCGCACCGGGCGAGCGCAGCGCGCTCGTGGCCGAACTTCAGGCCGACCCGCTCGCGCTCCAGGCCTTCGTCGCCGAACTACGCCTGGCCACCGCCATCGGCACCGCCCTCGACGACGGCGAGCGCGGACGCCAGCTGCGCTCCGACCTGCTGATGGCCACGCTGTCGGAAAGCCGTGCGGTCGCCGCCCTGCGCCAGGTCGAGACGGCGATCGGCCTGGCGCCCGCCTACTCAGCCGCCACCCGGCGGCTGACGCGCTGGCTGCCCTGGGGCGGTGCGGCAGCGGCGGCAGTCGCCGCCGCGCTCCTGCTGCTGGCCCAGCCGGGTCCGGGACGCACGCCGGCCCCACCCACGCCCACCGCGCCGACCCAGCTCGCACCCGAACCGCTGATCGCGCACGAGCCCGCCGTGCTGGCCACCCCGCCAGCGCAGTCACCACGCGCGCAGGCTCCGCCTGCACTCGCCCCGGAGCCGGTCGCGGTCGCACCCTCGCCAGATAGTCGCAACGAGTTGCACGCGCAGCATGACCGCACCCCCGCCAGCTCGGCGATCACGCCCGGTACGCCCGCCGGCGAGCTGCCCGAGCCGGGCGGCACGTCAC
>JAYVMM010000934.1:0-3953 GCA_043758975.1 Planctomycetota bacterium
CTGGCATGGACCGATATGATCAGCTTCCAGGTCATCACCGCCATGCCGTGCAGGGGGAGGGGGGTCTCAGCGACCAGCAGCTGGTCTGCAAAGCGGACCCCGTCGATGTCGGCCGCAGGCAGGGCGATGCCGATGGCCAGAGTGGCGCAGCATGCAAGGACCAGGACGGGCAGCCGCATGCCGGGTATACGCTGGGCGCCCCGCCGTGGATGTGGGCTTCCAAAGCTGCCTCTGAGCGTGCCGGCCCCCGGCACCCTGCCGGTCCCTATCGATCGCGCCGCTGCCCAGCAACTCGTCGCTGACCGCCGCAATGATGTAACTGAACCGGCTGCTGGTCCTCGCACTTGTAAAAAATGATGGGCTGGCAGCACGCATACTTCCGACATGACCGTCATCGACGCGCAGTGACGGCGTTATCGGCGGAGGCGCGGATGAACGGGCAACATCTTGCAGGCACCTGGGATGGACGCACCCCGGTGAGCGACTACGCTCCGCGGTCATCGGGCCCATGCCAACGATCCACCTCACCACCGACATCGACGCGCCGATTGCGGTGGTGTTCGACCTCAGCCGCAGCATCGATCTCCACCAGCAATCCCTGGCGGTGACCCATGAACGTGCGGTCGATGGACGCACCCAGGGACTCATCGAGCTTGACGAGGAAGTCACCTGGGAGGCGGTGCATTTCGGCATCCGCCAACGCCTATCAGTCAGGATTACCAGCTTTGAACGCCCGTTCCATTTCCGCGACACTATGACGCGGGGAATTTTCAAGCGCTTCGATCACGATCATCGTTTCGCGGAGAATGGAAAGGGCACGATCATGACCGATGACTTCGATTTCACTTCCCCTTTCGGGCTGCTCGGGCGCGCCGTCGACAGAGTCTACCTTGAGCGGTATATGCGGAAGCTGTTGCTGTCGCGCAATGACATGATCAAGGCGGTCGCCGAAAGAGGAGCAGCGGGGAAATGCCTCTAAGCGTGGCCCTGCTGGAGCAGTGTCATTCGTCTCCGGATCATAGCGGACATGGTAGACGCCACCGCAGGTCTCAATCGGGAACGTGTCGTTTCGACCATCACTTGCGGCGGGCAGGCACTCACCCCGCGGGTGAGTTCGGATCCGGGAGATGGCAGCTGCATACTGCTTTTGAGCGACTTGCGGCACGAAGTCGAGGAGGCCAAGCGCGGCGTTTAGGGTAGATATGTCAGCCTATCTGCAGGGCCCCCAGCTGGGTCTTGGTGGTGAAGGACACACAGGTTGCTTTGAGAAATAGGGGCGATGTCATGCCCCACCATGTCCATGTACATCGTTTGGGTCACCATCAGGGTCAAGGCCGAGCACGTCGAGGCCTTCATCGCCGCCAGCGCGGACAACCACCGCAATACCCGTCTGGAGCCCGGCAACCGGCGCTTCGACGTCATCCAGCTGCTCGAGGATCCGACCCGCTTCGCGCTATACGAGGCCTACCTCGACGAAGCGGCATTCAAGAGCCACCAGCAGACCGCGCACTACTTCCGGTGGCGCGATGCGGTGGAGCCGATGATGGCGGAAAAGCGCGTCGCCGCCCGCTACCAGAGCCGCTTCCCCGAGCCCTGGGTGTGATCGCGGTCCACCCGCGCGCAACGGACCGACCCTGACCGGCGCACCGCCACCAGCACCAACGATATTCTAGTCGACGGTGACAGCGCCGGTCTAGCGCATCGTAGGGTGCCCTACGGGATCCGGCGCGTGCAACGCGACCGTGATCGCGTTCTGCGCATCCGACCGCTTTCCGAATTCCCATCCCGAAAATCCCAGTGCGCGAACTGGCCGAGTGCTTCAGCTGCCGCCGCGCTTTCCCCCTGAGCGCTACGCGCTGTCCACAGGACGGTGCGTTTCCAAGCGCATTTCGATCGCGGCCGGGAAAAGATCGGGGAACCAGTGTGGGGCCACGGTCAGTGGGATCCGGGGACGCAGCGGGGCATGTGGTTTGGTGTCCACGACGCCGTCCCGGATCAGCGCATTGATGAGACGAAGCGCGTGTCGCTCGGAGGTCCCGAGGATCTCCGCGGCCTCGTTGCGCTCGATCGTGCCGCGCAACATGACTTCGCAGAGCAACCGCCCTACTCGCGGTTCGTCTCCGCGACGATCTGCCCAACGCATAATGCGGAATCTGAGTTCGGGCGGCCTTATAAGCGAACCCATGAAGGTGGCTTGATCGATAGCCTGCTCGATCATGTAGTCGCACCATCGCACTAAGGCCTCTTGCGAGAGATTGCCGCGCCCATCGGCATCGTGGTGCCTTTGTTCGTCAGCTGCCGCGAGAAGGCTCTTGTACTGCTTGTTGGTGCGGGCGAAGCCGCGGGATATGCGCCACAGCCCGTCGGCACCTACTTTGGCCCGCTCGAACATTGCGTCGGTCATCAACCGCGCGACACGCCCGTTGCCATCTACGAATGGGTGAATCCAAACCAGCCGGTGATGGGCCGCCGCAATCCGCACCAGCGTTTCTGGAGTCAGGCTGGTGTGCGATGCGTACGCATGGTGGAATGTGTCAAGGAACGCTGGCAGGCAGGCATGGTCTGGCGGCACATGTTCACCAACCTCCACTGGCGTGGTGCGCCATGCACCGGGAACGATCGGCACCGTGAGGTGTCCACTACGGCTGGTGGCATGGCGCATCTCCGCTGGCAACCGCTCGATGAACCACTGATGCAACTCGCAGAGGTTTGCTGGTGCCGTCGGGTCCCAGGCGGGGTCGCTGCGCAGTCGCTTTACCAGGAGGCGCTGCGTCTCGATGTGAGCAGCTCCCTCGATCGCCAGAGATCGGGCCGCGGGCCGCGGGGAGGTTGCCGTCGTGGTTGCTGGCTCCTGGTCCCTGGCGCGACGCAGCACAGCCTCGACTTCGTCCGGGTAGGTGTGCTGGCCCTCAATGAGGTTGGAATAGTAGCAATTGACCTGCTCCACCAACGGCGCAAGCGCGAGGCGAGTTTCCGGGGGCAGCTGTTCCCTAAGTCCGGCGGCGGCGGCGATGAGGCGACCACAGCGATGAGCTAGCTCCCCGCTGATGGGGGGCATCAGCGGCTCCATCGAGCGTGGGTGGGTCCAGAAAACGGGCTGTCTGTCCATAGTAATGTCTGGTATAATGACCGGTTTATATATGTCATTATTATATTATAAATTCAAAAACAACAGTATTTTACATAGAAACAAAACGACGCACATACGATAAATATAGTCATTAATGTCCGACCCAATGTCCGGTCGTCAGGCAGGCAGGTCATTGGCCCAAGGCATTGGAGCAATAAGGGCTGTCCATCGTCTCCGAAAACCATCGCGAACGACGAGGACGACGTCGACCTCTGGGAGGCGACGACGAACGCGCTCGCACAGACACGCGGCATCGCGGTACCGGAGGTGATGGTGCAGCTGATCGGCGGCAGGCACCACCTCGTGCGGAGCCAGCGTTTCGACCGCACTTCTACAGGTGTGGGCGGGTCCATGGCGCATCCGCCATGACCCTGACCGAACACCAGGACGGTGATGGCCCGGGCGCCACGCCGGGCCGATGCCTGCCGGAGCCCTGGCGCCGCATTGTCTTCAATATGCTGGTCGCCCCAAACCGACGACACCTTCGCAACCTCGCATTCCGGCAGCGGCCGGGATGGGGCTGGGAGCTTGGGCCGTCCTTCGGCATGAATCCGATGCCTGGAGCGTCGAGGCTATCGCGCCGCGTTTCAGAGACTGACAACGCCATGGATTTCGATCTTGCGCGCAGCGTCACTGTCCATTATCGGGTCAATGATCCGGAGGCGACCGCTGCCATCGCCTCCATGCAGCCGGCAGTGCGCCGACTGCTTGAGGATTGCGTCGAGGATGGGGGGCGATGTCATCATCCTGCATGGACATCGTCGGGGTCACACTCAGGAGCGGGCGCGCTCATATCTTCATCGCCGTCAGCGTGGAGGATGAC
>JAYVMM010000935.1:0-2127 GCA_043758975.1 Planctomycetota bacterium
CCCATGTCCGATGAACGGGGAGCAGCGCCCGGAGAATCTGGGGAGGCGGGAGCGCCGGGGACACCGCACGCGGATGCGGTCTCTGGCCAGGATGACGCCCCGCCCGCGCGCGCACGCGGGGAGCTGGTGCGCCCTCCAGGCAGCAACCCACCGGCAGGCACTCTCAAAACCGCGGCGCCGGCGGCGCACCTAGTGGTCGCCGAGGATCATGCCGACCTGCGCGACTACTTGGTCGGCCTGCTCTCGCCGCTCTACCGGGTGACCGCGGTCGCCGACGGGGCGCAGGCCATCGCCGCGATGCGCGCGCATCCTCCCGACTTGGTGCTCAGCGCTGTGATGATGCCGGTCCTGGATGGCGTCGAGCTCCTGCGCGCGCTGCGCGCCGACCCCGTGCTGTGCGAGATCCCGGTCATGCTGCTGTCGGCGCGCGCGGCGGAGGAGTCCCTGCTGGAGGGCATCGAGACCGGCGCCGACGACTACCTGGTCAAGCCGTTCTCGGCGCGCGAGCTGCTCGCGCGCGTGCGCACCCATCTCGAGATGGCGCGCCGGCGGCGGCGCTGGACGCAGGAGCTGGAAAGCGCCAACGCCGAGCTTGAGGCATTCAGCTATTCGGTGGCGCATGACCTGCGCGCGCCGCTGCGCGCCATCGACGGCTTCGCCGCCCTGCTCTCCGAGAGCACCAAGGGCCGGCTCGATGCCGAGGAGCTGGATGCCCTCACCCGCGTGCGCGCCGCGGCGCAGCGCATGTCCTGCCTGATCGACGCCCTGCTTTCGCTCTCGCGCATCAATCGCGCGCCGCTCCAACGCGGGCGGGTCGATCTCACCGGCCTGGCACGCACGGCGATCGCCGAACTGCGCGAGCGCGAGCGTGAACGCGCGGTCGAGGTCACCATCGCCGACGGCCTGGTCGCCGAGGCCGACCCCCAGCTGACCGCGGTGGTGGTAGCCAACCTCATCGGCAACGCCTGGAAATACACCGCCAAGCGCGCGCGCGCACGCATCACCGTCGGCAGCAGGCGCGAGGCGGGGGCCACCGTCTTCAGCGTCGAGGACGATGGCGTCGGCTTCGATCCGGCCTACGCCGGCAAGCTCTTCTCGCCGTTCCAGCGCCTGCACAGCGAGCGCGAGTTCCCCGGCACCGGCATCGGCCTCGCCACCGTCCACCGCATCGTCACCCGCCATGGCGGGCGGGTGTGGGCGGAGGCGGCGCGCGACCGCGGCGCGTCCTTCTTCTTCACCCTCGACGTCGGGGTCTGAGCTGGGGGCAGGGTGGTGCGCGGCAGGCGCGCGGCGCGCCGCGCGGCGGTCCGGGCCCGCCGCTGCGGCCCGCCCTTGATCATCCACCTCTGGGCGCATAATGGACGCATGTCTCTGCCCAGCCCGCACGCGCGCATGCTGCACCAGAGGGCAGGCGCGGTCATGATGACCGGCGTGCTCCTGATGGCGAGTGCGCTTATGGGTGCGTCCGCCCCCGCCAGCGAGCCGACCGTCCTTACGCAGGAGTGGTCCTTCACGCCCTGGGACCAGACGAGCGCATTCCGCTCCTGGTACCAGGAGCGTGGTGAACATGCCCTGGTGTGGACCAGCGCTTCGCCCGAGCTGGCGCGTGCCTGCGCGGACGAGATCGATGCCTTCCAGGTCACGGTGTGCGCCGCGCTCAGCATCCCGCTGAGCGGACCCGCGCCGATCACGGTGATGGTGTTCGCGCAGGACAGCGACTACAACCGCCACCTCGCGGTCGAACTGCCGAGCGGGATCGTGGTCAAGGACGGCTTCTTCGACTGGCACCACCAGCAGTCGCTGCTCGCGCTCCAGCCGGGTGCCGATGGCCACCATGGCCGCCTGCCGCTGAGGACCCTGCGCCATGAAGTCACCCACCAGCTGCTGCACCGCTTCGTCGGCGCCCACGACATCCCGCCCTGGCTCGACGAGGGACTGGCCTGCTGCTGCTCGTATTGGGAACCCGGCCTCGATCGCGACACCAACGTCGCCCTCGCCATCACCCACGCGCGCGCCGACCGCGGCTGCCATTTCCTGGACCGCATCGAAGCGACCATCGGTCGCGAAGGCTTCATCCCGCTGCACCAGCTGCTCACCGCATCCTTTGATGAATTCCATGCTCTCAAG
>JAYVMM010000936.1:0-18516 GCA_043758975.1 Planctomycetota bacterium
TCGAGGTCGACGTCGACGCGGTCGCCGACGCCACCGACGTGATGGTCGGCGGCATCCTCGAGCACATCGAGGAGGCCGGGGTTCACTCGGGCGACGCCTCCTGCGTCATCCCCAGCTATTCGCTGTCCGACCGCCTGCTCGAGCAAATGCGCGACATCACCGGCGCCCTCGCCCGCCACCTCAATGTGCGCGGGCTGATGAACGTGCAGTTCGCCATCCGCCACGAAGAGGTCTACCTGATCGAGGTCAATCCGCGCGCCTCGCGCACGGTGCCCTTCGTGAGCAAGGCCACCGGCCTGCCCTTGGCCAAGATCGCCGCCCTGGTGCAGTCCGGGCGCACCCTGCGCGAGCTCGGCGTGCTCACCCCGGAAATGGCGGCGCGCAGCATCCCCGAGCACTTCTGCGTCAAGGAGTCGGTGCTGCCGTTCAACAAGTTCCCCGGGGTGGACACCGTGCTCGGGCCGGAGATGAAGTCGACCGGCGAGGTCATGGGCATCGCGCCGACCTTCGGCGAGGCCTTCTTTAAATCCCAGCTCGGCGCCGGCCAGGCGCTCAAGCTGACCGGCAAGGTCTTCATCAGCGTGCGCGACAACGACAAGCGCCTGATGATCCCGCTCGCCCAGCAGATCGCCGACCTCGGCTACCAGATCTACAGCACGCGCGGCACCGGCCAGGTGCTCAGCCGCAACGGCATCCAGGTCGAGATCCTGTCCAAGGTCCAGGACGGCGGCAACACCGTGCTCAACCATCTCCGCGAGCTCGCCTTCGTCATCAACACCCCCAACGTCAAGGGCGGGCGCAGCGACGAGGGCAAGATCCGCTCCGCCTGCGCGGTCTCCAACACGCCCTACTTCACTACCCTCAACAGCGTCGGTGCGCTGGTCTCCTCGCTGCGCCAGGTCAAGCTCGCTGGCTACCAGGTGCGCAGCATGCAGGAGCTGCTGCCCTCGCGCGGGGTGTGGCGGCCGCTCGATGCGGCCAAGGCCTAAGATGGCGAGCGCGCAGGTGCGGCGGCGGTGAATGGCTTTCTCGCCCTGCTCCTGCTGGGGGCGCTGCCGGTGGTCATCGCCCTGCTGCTGGGGGTGGTCCAGCTGGCGGTCTACCGCGTGCTGGTGCGTCGTGGGCGGCTGCCGCCCAGCGCGGTGCCCTTCTTCCCCATCCTGGTGCTGCGCGGGCTGGTCGTGGTGGTCGCCCTCGCCGCCCTGGCGGCGATTGTCCAGGGCCTGGGCAGCGGCCTGCCGGGGCTCAAATAGGGCCGGCCTCGCGTGCCGGCGCTCGCGCCGGTCGTCGCTCAGCCCCTGATTACTTGGGGCTGTCCGAGCGGAACGGCACCGCCGGCAGGCCGGCCTTATTATAGAGGTTGCACAGCGGGTTCATCGCCCAGGCGTAGCGCACCGCCACCGGCTTGCCGACTTGGGGCGAGCTGACCAGCACGCAGTCGCCGTCGATGCGTGCGTCCGCCCAGACGAAGTGCTTGTCCTCGCCGCAGATCGAGAAGCCGACCAGCTTGTCCGCCGCCTTGCCCTCGTAGTCGCGCGCGAGCAATCCGCCGCCGAGGTGGTCGAAGGCCAGGCGCATCACCGCGCCGTCGACGCTGGCGGACTTGAACAGCGGGCCCTGGAACTCGATCTTCTGCCCGTAGGTCTGCGCCAGGGCGTTGAGCGCAAGGCGGCGTCCGACCTCCTGCTTGTTCTTGGGGTGGATGTCCTTGGCGTCGCCGATGTCGATCGCCAGCGCCAGGCCGCAGCCGGGCAGGTTGAGCGCGGTGAGCAGCTGGGCCTCGCGCAGGGCCGCCCAGCCCGGATCGCTTGGCTCCGGCTGGGTGTCCTGCCAGTTGGCCAGGCTGACGATGTAGAAGGGGAAGTCGCCGACCTGGAAGCGCGTGCGCCAGTCGGTGATCATGGCCGGCAGCAGGCGGCGGTACTGCATGCCGCGGTCGCCATTGCTCTCGCCTTGGTACCAGATTGCGCCCTTGATCGCGAAGGGGGTGAGGTTGGCGATCATGCCGTTGGAGAGCACGGTGACGATGTTGGGGTTGTTGGCGGTGGCCTGCGGTAGCGCGGTGGTCTTGGCGAGCGGAGTGGAGTCCTGGTACTTCCACGCTCCGGTGAGCGGGATCGGGGTCTGGCCTTCGCAGTCGAGGTGCATGTCTGAGGGCTGGCCGTAGATGCCGCCGAGGCCGCCGGTGTCGAGTACGCGCACGGCGATGACGTTGGTGCCGGCCTTGAGCAGGCTGGCGGGGATCTTGTAGTCGCGCGGGTCGGTCCACTGCTCGCGCCCGCCGACCTTGGTGCCGTTGACGAAGGTGGTGTCCATGTCGTCGACCGGGCCGAGGTGGAGCATGAGGTCCTTGCCTGCCCACGCCGCCGGCAGCTCGACCTCGCGGCGGAACCACACGATGCCGTCGAAGTCCGGCAGTCCGGCCTTCTCCCAGTTGGTCGGCAGCTGCATGATCTTCCAGGCGGTGGCGTCGAAGCCGGGGGCGGCCCAGCCGGCGTTGGTGCCGGGATCGTTCTTGGCGTACCACGCCATCAGCTGTTGCTCATGGTCGCCGACGCCCTTCTTGGCGTCGGCGGCGCTCTGCTGGAAGCCTTCGACCGCGGCGCGGAAGTCGTCGAGCCCCTTGAGCGCCTCGGCGCTGGTCCAGGCCTCGGCGATGGTGCCGCCCCACGAGGTGTGGATCAGGCCGATGGGGATCTTGAGCTCTCGGTAGAGGTCGCGTCCGAAGAAGTAGCCCACCGCCGAGAAGCCGTTCCAGCCGCCGTTGGCCACGCTCTGGCTGGTACAGGCCTGCCACTGCCCGACGACCTGGGTCTGCGGCTCGCTGGCGATGAGGTGGGGGACGGTGAAGAGGCGGATCTGCGGGTAGTTGGCCTGCTCGATCTCCTGCTTGGCGTTGAGCACGTTGCCGATGCCCATCTCCATGTTGGACTGCCCGGAGCAGATCCACACGTCGCCGAAGAGGATGTCCTTGACCGAGATGGTCTGGGCTGAGCCGTCCTTGGCCGCGGGGCCGCTCGCGGTCAGGGTGTGCGGGCCGCCTGCTGGCAAGGCCGCGAGCTTGACCTGCCAGCGCCCCTGGGCGTCGGCGGTAGCGGTGCTGGCGGTGCTGTCGAGGGTGACGGTGACCTCCTTGCCGGGCTGGCTCCAGCCCCACACCGGCACCGCGCAGTTGCGCTGCAGCACCACCTGGTCACTGAACAGGCGGTGCAGCAGCGGACGCTCGGCCTCGTCGGCGGCCTGCAGGGCGGTGGCGGTGCCAGAGAGCGCAAGCAGGGCGAGGAGCAGGAGCGGGTGCGGGTGCGGGTGCGGGTGCGGATAGGGGCGCTGACGCTGGCGCATGGGGGATCCTCGGGAGCGGGGGTACGAAGAGGGAATGTCAACGGCGGGGGGCGGCTGCGGAAGAACCCGAGGGTCGCGCCCCCGTCGGTGGAGCGCGGGGATCGCCCCTTTCTCGGATCGGCGCGCAGGTTAGCTGAAAACGGAAAATTGCACGCATTATGGCCTGAGAAGTCGCAGAGGAGGAGGAGCGACCGCTCGATGCGGGCGCGCCGACCACAGCGGAGATCGGCATCGATCCCGGCCTGCGCACGTTCGCGATGGATCAGAGTGCAACCACGGCATCGATCTCCACCCGCCCGCCCTTGGGCAAGGCGGCGATCTGCACGGTGGCGCGCGCCGGGTAGGGGGCCTCGAAGAAGCTCTGGTAGACCTGATTGATCGCCTGGAAGTCGGCGAGGTCGATGAGGTAGACGGTCAGGCGCAGAGCCTTGGTCAGCGAGGTGCCGGCCTCGCGGCAGATTGCCTCCAGGTTGAGCAGCGCCTGGCGCGCCTGCTCAGAGCTGCCCTCGGCGAGCTGGCCGCTGGCGGGCACCAGGCCGAGCTGGCCGGAGCACCACAAGAGACCGCCATGGCGGACCGCCTGGCTGTAGGGGCCGATGGCGCCGGGGGCGTCCGGGGTGTTGACGGTGGTGCGCATGGCGGGCCAGTGTGCGCGCGAGCGGGCGATTGGAAGGTTGCCCCCGCTCGCCGCCGGGGTGCTGTCGGTTTTCCCGCGCGCGCAGGCTCCCAGCCAAAGGGGATGCACAGCGGCGGAGGGGCGCTATCATCCGCCTTCCACGAGGGAGTGCGTGAGCAAGCTCGGTCCCAATGACGAATGCTGGTGCGGCAGCGGCAAGAAGTACAAGCGCTGCCACCAGAGCCGCGATCTGCTCAAGGAGCTGCGCTCCGAGTCGCTGGCGCCGCTCGCGCGCCAGGCGGCCAATCCGCGCCAGGTGCGCCCGGGCCAGCTCTCGCCCATGCGCACGGTGCCGCCGCACATCCCGCGCCCCGATTACGCCCTGAGCGGTCGCCCCCAGGCGCCGCGCCAGCGCACCGTGGTCAAGACCCCGGAGCAGATCGAGCGCATGCGCACCGCCTGCCGCGCCGCGCGCAAGGTGCTGGAGATCGCCAAGGTCGCGGTGCGTCCGGGCGTCACCACCGACGCCATCGACGCCATCGTGCACCAGGCCTACATCGACCTCGGCGGCTACCCCTCGACGCTCAACTACCACGGCTACCCCAAGTCGCTGTGCACCTCGGTCAACGAGGTGATCTGCCACGGCATCCCCGATTCGCGCGTGCTCGAGGATGGCGACATCGTCAACCTCGACATCACCATCTTCCTCGACGGCATGCACGGCGACCTCTCCGAGACCGTGCTGGTGGGCAAGGTCGACGAGGAGTCGCGCCGCCTGGTGCGGGTCACCCACGAGTGCCTGCTGCGCGGCATCTCGGTGGTGCGCCCGGGCACCCTCATCCGCGACATCGGCAAGGCCATCCAGGTGCTGGCCGAGCGCGAGGGCTTCGGCGTGGTCAAGGCCTTCGTCGGCCACGGCATCGGCGAGCAGTTCCACATGGACCCGCAGGTGCCGCACTACTACGACCGCGGGCAGACCTTCGAACTCGCCGCCGGCATGGTCTTCACCATCGAGCCGATGATCAACCAGGGCGACTTCCGCCACATCATGTGGGACGACAAGTGGACCGCGGTGACCATCGACCTCCGGCGCAGCGCGCAGTTCGAACACACCGTGCTGGTGACCGAACGCGGGGTCGAGGTCCTCACCCTGCCCGAGGGCGCGCCCCAGCCCTTCCCGCACTGAGCGGGCATCTCCCCACCGGCCTTGACCGCGTCCTCGTTCGCCGACGATGCTCGGCATGACCACCCCGCCCGACCATGATCCGCTCGTGGAGTCGCTGCAGGACGAGCTGCGCGCCCAGCTCAGCGCGCTCAACGACATGCACCACCCGGTCTACCCCGCCAGCCCGGAGCGCATCGCCGAGCTCGAGCGGCGGGTCGAGGAGCTCCACCAGGCCATCGCCGCGCGCCGGCGCGAGCTGCGCCCAGCGGCGCCGGCGCGCCCGGCGATGCGGGCCAGCTAGGTACTCGCGCCGATGCTCGACGAGCACGCCCTCATCCGCGACTTGCGCGCGCGGGTGCGCGACCCGGAGCGCGTGCTGGGCATCGGCGATGACTGCTGCGTGTGGACCCCGGGCGGGCGCACCTGCCTGAGCACCGATACCGTGGTCGAGGAGCGCCACTTCCGCGCCAGTGACGCGCCGGCGGCGGTCGGGCGCAAGGCGGTGGCCGCGGCGATCTCCGACCTCGCCGCCATGGGCGCGCGCCCGGTCGGCGCAGTGGTGGCCCTGACCTGCCCTGGGCGCTGGGACGCCGCGGCGGTGATGGCGGGGGCGGTGGAGGAGCTGGAGCGCCTCGGTACGCCCCTGCTCGGCGGCGACACCACCGGCGGGGGCCTGCTGGTCATCACCGTCACGGTCTGGGGCGAGGCCGCCGGCGCGCCCGGCACCGGCCGCCTGCTGCTGCGCTCGGGCGGGCGCCCAGGCGACCTCCTGGTGGTCACCGGCCCGCTCGGCGGCAGCCTGCGCAGCGGTCGCCACCTCCGCCCCGAGCCGCGCCTGGCCGAGGGCCAGTGGTTCGCCGGCCACACCAGCGTGCACGCCCTGATGGACCTCAGCGACGGCCTCGCCGGCGACGCGCCCAAGCTCGCCGCGGCGAGCGGCTGCGGCTGCCTGCTGCTTCCTGGCCAGGTGCCAGTGCACGATGACGTCCCGGCGATGAGCGATCAGATCAGCGCGGCGATGAGCGACGGCGAGGACTACGAGCTGCTCGCGGCGGTGGCGCCGGAGCACTGGCCGGTGCTCCAGCTCGCCTGGCCGTTCCCGCGTCCGCTGTGCACCGTCGGCTGGCTGCTCGAGCAGCCCGGGGCCTTCGTCGAGGACACCCAAGGGCGGGTGGTGCCGATGCCGTGGAAGGGATACGAGCACCGCGAGTGACGGGGCGTCGATCGCCAGGCACCGGTGCCCTAGGCGAGGATCTTGCTGACCACGTTGCCTTTGACGTCGGTCAGGCGGTAGTCGCGGCCCTGGAAGCGGAAGGTCAGGCGCAGGTGGTCGATGCCCAGGAGGTGGAGCATGGTGGCATGCACATCGTGGGCCTCGATGACGTCCTCGACCGCATTGTAGCCGAGCTCGTCGGTGGCGCCCACGGTGATACCGGGCTTGATGCCGCCGCCGGCCATCCACATCGAGAAACCCTTGATGTGGTGGTCGCGTCCGTCGCCCTGCGCCATCGGCGTGCGCCCGAACTCGCCGCCCCACACTACCAAGGTGTCGTCGAGCATGCCGCGCGCCTTGAGGTCCTTGACCAGCGCGGCGCCGCCCTGGTCGGTCAGGCGCGAGGTCTCGGCGATGCCGCCCTTGATGCCACCGTGGTGGTCCCAGCCGCGGTGGTAGACCTGGATGAAGCGCACCCCGCGCTCGGCCAGGCGGCGCGCGAGCAGGCAGTTGGCGGCGAAGCTGCCGTCGGCGCCCTTGGTGCCGTACATCTCGAGCACCGAGGCCGGCTCCTTGGAGAGGTCCATCAGCTCGGGCACGCTGCTCTGCATCTTGTAGGCCATCTCGTACTGACTGTTGCGGGTGGCGATTTCGGGATCGTCGACGCTCTCGCCGTGCAGGCGGTTGAGCGCGAGCACGCTGTCGAGCAGCTCGCGCTGGCCTAAAGCGCTCACCCCGCCCGGGCGGGAGACGTAGAGCACGGCGTCACCCTTGGACTGGAACAGCACGCCCTGGAAGCGGCTGGGCAGGAAGCCGGCGGACCACTGGCGGGCCGAGATCGGCTGGCCCTGGCCGCCGCCGAAGGAGGTCAGCACGACAAAGCCCGGCAGGTTGTCGCATTCCGAGCCGAGCGCGTAGTTCAGCCACGAGCCCATGCTCGGGCGGCCGGAGATCGAGGAGCCGCTGTTGAAGAAGGCCTGCGCCGGGTCGTGGTTGATCGGCTCGGTGCGCAGCGAGCGCATGATGCAGATTTCATCGGCGATCGAGCCGGTGTGCGGCAGCAGCTCGCTGATCTCCTGGCCGGACTTGCCGAAGCGCTTGAAGGCGACCTGCGGACCGAAGATCTTCAAGGCCTGGCCCTGGAGCTGGGCGATGGGCTGGCCCTTGGTGAAGGAATCGGGCATCGCCTGGCCGTGCAGCTCGGCGAGCTTGGGCTTGTAGTCGAAGGTCTCGAGGTGGGACGGGCCGCCGCTCATGAACAGGTAGATCACGCGCTTGACCTTGGCCGGGTGGTGCAGTGGACGCACCACCCCTGGCCAGCGGTCGGCGGCGGGGTCGCCCGCCGGCAGCAGGCCGCTGCTCCACGGCGCAGTCGCAGCCAGACCAAGGCCGGCGGCGGTGCGTCCGAGCAGGGTTCGCCTTGTGAGGGCGGCAGCGGGCGGCAGGTGGATCATGACCTCTCCGGGGCAAGGATGCGCGGGGCGCGAAGCGGTGGCCGGGACTTTCAATAGCGGGTGATGGTCTCGTGCAGATTGAGGATGGCGCGCGCGACTGCGGTCCAGGCCGCGAGCTCGCCTACGGGCAGCTCGCTGGGCGCGGGCGCCATGCCGATGGCCAGCAGCTTGCCGGCGGCGTCGTGGTCGGCGGCATAGTCGGCGCGGCTCTTGCCCAGCAGCCCGGAGAGCACCCCGAGCTCGGCCGGGGTGGCGCTGCGGATGAGCGCGCGCTGCATGGCCCAGGCCAGGCGGCGCTGGTCGTCGGCGCCGCCGTCGTGCATGATCCTTGCGGCGAAGGCGCGCGCCGCCTCGACGTAGGTCGGGTCGTTGAGCAGCACCAGCGCCTGCTGCGGGGTGTTCGAGCGCAGGCGCTCGGCCACGCACTCCTCGCGCGCGGGCGCGTCGAAGGCGAGCAGGCTGGGCTGCAGGAAGGTGCGCTGCCACCAGGTGTAGAGTCCGCGCCGGTAGGCATCGGGACCCTGGTCGTGGCTCCACTCGCGCTCGGGGAAGTTGAGGTACTGCCAGTAGCCGGCAGGCTGGTAGGGCTTGACGCTCGGCCCGCCCAGGCGGTCGGTGAGCAGGCCGCTGATCGCCAGCGCGTTGTCGCGCACCATCTCCGCCTCGAGGCGGAAGCAGGCCTGGTGCGAGAGCAGGCGGTCGAAGGGGTCCTTCTCGGCGAGCAGCGCGCGCTGGTCGCTGGCGGGAACCGAGCTCAGGCGGTAGGTGCGCGACAGCACCAGCGCGCGCAGCAGGGCTTTGACGTCCCAGTCGGCTCGGAAGCGGGCGGCGAGGTGGTCGAGCAGCTCGCCGTGCAGCGGCCATTCGCCCTGGGTGCCGAGGTCGTCGACCGACTTGCTCAGGCCGGTGCCGAACAGCAGTTTCCACATGCGGTTGACGAACACGCGCGCGGTGAGCGGGTTGTCCGCCGCCACCAGCCAGCGCGCGAGGTCGAGGCGGGTCGCGCGCGCGCCGCCCTCGATCTGGCGCAGGAAGTGCGGCACCCCCGGCTCCACCACCTCGCCGCTGTCGTCCTGCCAATTGCCGCGCGGGAGCACGTGCACCGTGCGCGGCGGCGCGGCGGTGGTGACCAGGCAGCGGCGCAAGCGCCCGTCGAGCTCCTTCTCCTCCTTTTCCAGCGGCGCGAGCGCAGCGCGGGTTGCATTGAGCAGGGGGGTGATGGTGCGGAAGTAGTCGATCAGGCGGCGCTTCTGCTCGGCGTTGCGCTTGGTCGCCTCGACCGCCAGCGCCTCGCGCACCTCCTTGCCCATGGCCTGCTCCTTGGCCGGCTCATGGTCGCCGGAGGCGCTCAGGCGCAGCTTCCCGATCAGGTGCTTGGCGTGCACCGAAGCGAACGTGAGCGTCACCTTGAGGATCGCCCCCGGCGGCAGCGCGCGCTCGTCGGTGGTGAACAGCGCCCAGTGCGCCTTGCCGACGTGCGGCAAAATCGCCCAGCCGGTGTCGTCCTTGCCGTCGAGGGTGTTGGCGATCGGCCAGTCCTGCTGCGAGTGGTCGGCGTAGGCGGCGCGCAGCGGCAGCGCGGTGTCGCCGCTCGGGCCGACCAGCGCGAGGGTGACCTCGCTGAGCACGAAATTCCCGTTGCTGGCGGTGCCCGGGCCCGCCGCCGGCAGGCTGGGGTCGCTCAGCACCTCCAGGCGCAGCGCGCTCAGCTGGGCCAGGCCGGGGCTGCCGGTGATGATGTAGGTGTCCTTGTCCGCCGGCTTGGCCGCCAGCACGCTGCCGTCGCCTGCCACCGTCAGCTGGGTGCCCTGGGCGGCGCTGGCGGCCACACCCGTCCACGGCTTCCAGCTGGTGGGGGCGCCTTGGCTCGCCTCCCAGGCGCGCTCCGCCGCAGTGAGCTCCGGGGAATCGGCCTGGTAGGTGGCGCGCAGCGGCGCGATCTTCTCAAGCAGGCGCGCCTGCTCGGCCGCCTGCTCGGGGGTGGGCACCGCCATGCCGTCCTCGCGCCGCCCGATCGCCGCCTCCTTGACGTCGGCGAAGAAGGCGGCCAGGCGGTAGAAGTCCTTGGTCGCAAAGGGGTCGAACTTGTGGTCGTGGCACTCGCAGCAGCCCATGGTCGAGCCCAGCCAGGCCACCGCCAGGTTGCGCACGCGGTCGGCGGAGTTCTTGGCCTCGTATTCCTTGGCCTGTGCGCCGCCCTCCTCGGTGGTCATGATCAGGCGGTTGTAGGCCGAGGCGACGCGCTGGGTCAGCGTCGGCGTCGGCAGCAGGTCGCCGGCGATCTGCTCGGTGGTGAAGCGGTCGAAGCGCAGATTGTCGTTGAAGGCGCCGATGACGTAGTCGCGGTAGGGCGAGACGTTGCGCGCATTGTCGCTGTGGTAGCCGATGGAGTCGGCGTAGCGCACCAGGTCCAGCCAGTAGGCAGCCATGCGCTCGCCGTAGTGCGGCGAGGCGAGCAGGCGGTCGACCAGCGCCTCATAGGCGTGCGCGCCGTGGTCGGCGATGAAGGCCTCGGCCTCGGCGGCGGTCGGCGGCAGGCCGGTGAGGTCGAGGCTGATGCGCCGGATCAGGGTGGCGCGGTCGGCGTCGGCGGCGGGGTGCAGGCCCTCGGCACTCAGGCGCACGGCGATGTAGCGGTCGACGTCGGCCAGGCACCAGCCGGCGAGCGCCACCGGCGGGGTGGGCACCGCCGGCGGGGCGGGCGGGAGGTAGGACCAGTGCGGCTGGTAGACCGCACCCTGGGCGATCCAGCGCGTGAGCAGGTCGACCTGCTGGCTGGTCAGCTGCTTGCCCGACTTGGCCGGCGGCATGTGGTCGTCGGCGTCGGTGGTGCGGATGCGCGCGACCAGCAGGCTGGCCTTGACATCGCCCGGCACCACCGCGGCGCCGTCGCCATTGGCGAGCGCATGCAGGGCGTCCTCGCTGGTGTTCAGCCCGAGCTTGCCCTTGCGCTTGGCCTTGTCCGGACCGTGGCAGGCGAAGCAGTTTTCGGCCAGGATGGGGCGGATGTCGCGGTTGTAGTTCACCGCCCCGGCGGCGGCGGGGACATCGCTGGCGGAAGCCGCGGCACCGCTGAGCAGGCCGAGCAGGAGGCCGGCGGCGAGCCTTGTGATAGCGCGGGCCGGCATGCCTGAAATCACCATAACGGGCTCCGACTCAGCACAGTACCCCAGATCATGGTCGACCGTTGACGGTTGGCCGTGCGCGCATGCTGTCATCGGCACCGGAGCTGTCCAGGTTCCGGGCATTGCCAAATACATGCCTAAAATTCACCTATTCATGCGCGTTCTGCGCCCGTACCGGCGGGCCGGTCCAGCCCCTGCCGGCGATCCTCCTTGCGGCGCCGACTGTACCCGCCATTCCGGGTCCAGGAGTGGCGGCGGCAATGGCCGCGCGACCCCGGAACGAAACGGGGGGGTGGCGGATCGGAGAAGGGGCGGGCGGCGGGCGGCGGGGGAGTCTGGCTGAGCCGTCGCGGTCGCGCTGCGTGACCGCGACCCTTGGCGCGGCGGGCATGGACGCCGACCACGGTCGGATCATGCGCCTCCTGGCCTCCTGGCGGGCGCGCGGGCCACGGCGGCTGCCTCTTTTGCCAACCCGGCACGCAACCTGACAGGCATTCACGCTGGTGTCCTGAGCGATGCAGGTCAGACCAGCAAACGGGGGTTGGCATAGCTATGCACGGTGTGCGGCCCGCGTCGGCGCAAGCTGCGGAAGCGAGTGGATTTCGCGCGACAGTCGCGCAACATTGGCGTCATTCATGTGCGGTTGGCAGGTACGCCAGCCCAGGCCCCAGGAACATCAGCAGACTATGCGCACGGCGATGCGGTTTTCGCGGCGGACGGCAAGCGCTAGGCGGCCTGCGCCTTCAACTGCCGCCCGCGGTGAGGGTATCACCTCAATCGCCCCGGCGATGGCCTCCCACGGTTCCGTTCCGGGAGGCGAGCGTACCCCGTCCGTGAGGAGCTTCTCGGTGCCGATCGCCATCCGTTTGACCTGCGTCGCCCTGCTGTGCGTGCTCGGTGCGCTGTCCGCGGCGCTCACCGCCGCCGACCGCGCCGCCCTCGCCAGCAGCTTCGACAAGGAGATCAAGCCGCTGCTGTCGACCTACTGCTACAAGTGCCACGGCCAGGACAAGCAGAAGGGCGACATCAACCTCTCGCTCTACCGCGACGGCGAGGCGGCGATGCAGACGCACAAGGTCTGGAAGCTGTGCTTGGAGAAGCTCGACGGCAACGAGATGCCGCCCGAGAAGGAAGACAAGCGCCCGAGCGACGCCGAGCGCGGACGCATCAGCGCGTGGATCCGTGCGGTCAAGCAGAGCGAGCCGCCGGACGCCGGGCGGGTGACCATCCACCGCCTCAACCGCGCCGAGTACAACAACACCATCCGCGACCTCATCGGCATGGACCTCAAGCCGGCCGGCGATTTCCCTGAGGACGATGTCGGCGATGGCTTCGACAACATCGCCGACGTGCTCGCCATCCCGCCGCTGCTGATGGAGAAGTACCTCATCGCCGCCGACCAGATCCTCGACAAGTCGACGGTCATCGACGCCGCCTCCTTCCACATCGATGCCGAGCTGTGGAGCGTCTACGAGGACGGCAAGGAGAAGAGCAAAGGCGCCGCCGAGCTCAGCGACCCCAAGAAGCCCAAGGCGGTGCACCTCGAGACCGCAAGCGAGGTGCACGGGGTGATCGCCTTCCCCGACACCGGCAAGTACACCATCAAGATCCGCGCCTTCGGCGAGCAGGCCGGCACCGATGCGGTCGACCTCGGCATCAAGATCGACGACAAGCTGGTCAAGGAAGTGAAGGTCACCGCCAGCAAGGGCGGTGCCGGCACCTACAGCGTCACCATCGACGCGCGCCGCGGCATGCGCCCGGTGGCGTTCTCCTTCATCAACCCCTTCGAGGAGGCGCCGCCCGACGCGCCCAAGCCGAACCCCGCGCCAGCCGGCAAGGGCGGGGCCAAGGCGCCGGCGGCACCGCCGGCCGCGCCGAGCAAGCCGGCCAAGGTGCGCGCGCTCGACCTCGAATCGGTCGACATCGTCGGCGCCCCGGTGTTCAACGTGCCGGACAGCCACAAGAAGATATTCATCGCCCATCCGGACGCCAAGACCACCCCGCGCGACGCCGCCAAGCAGATCCTCGAGCACTTCGCCACCCGCGCCTTCCGCCGTCCGCTCACCCCCGAGCAGGTCGAGCGCCTGCTCAAGGTCTACGACACCGCCTTCGCCCAGGGCGAGGTCTTCGAGTCGGCGGTGCGCCTGGCGCTCAAGGGCGTGCTGATCTCGCCCTCCTTCCTCTTCCGCGTCGAGCAGGACCGCATGCCCGACGCCGACGGCGCCTACAAGCTCAACGACTGGGAGATCGCATCGCGGCTGTCCTACTTCCTGTGGTCGTCGATGCCCGACGACGAGCTCTTCGAGGCCGCGCGCGCGGGCAAGCTGCACGAGCCCGCTGACATCGAGAAGCAGGCCGCGCGCATGCTCAAGGACCCCAAGTCGCGCGCCCTGGTCGACAACTTCGCCGCCCAGTGGCTGCAACTGCGCAAGCTCAACTTCATCGAGCCCGATGTCTCCAGGTATCCGGACTTCACCAAGGACCTGCGCAAGGCGCTCTACGACGAGGTCACCACCTACGTCGAGAACGTCATGCGCGAGGACCGCAACATCCTCGAGTTCCTCGATTCCGACTACACCTTCGTCAACGACCGCCTGGCCAAGTTCTACGGCCTGCCGACGGTGCAGGGCGGCAACCTGCGCAAGGTCACCCTCACCGACCACAACCGCGGCGGGGTGCTGACCATGGGCGGCATCCTGGCGATCACCTCGCTGCCGACGCGCACCAGCCCGGTCAAGCGCGGCAAGTGGGTGCTCGAGCAAATGCTCGGCGATCCGCCTCCGCCGCCGCCGGCGATGGTGCCGCCGTTGGAGAAGCAGGAAGAGGTCCAGGACGGCAAGAAGCTCACCGTGCGCTCGCGCCTCGAACGCCACCGCACCGACCCGGTGTGCGCCTCCTGCCACCAGCGCATGGACCCGATCGGCTTCGGGCTGGAGAACTTCGACGCCATCGGCAAGTGGCGCGACATGGACGGCGCGGACGCGCTCGACACCGCGGGCAAGCTGCCGGGCGGCCAGGCCTTCCGCGGCCCGGTGGAGCTCAAGGCGATCTTCATGGTGCATAAGGACCAGTTCGTGCGCTGCCTGACCGAGAAGCTCCTCACCTACGCCCTCGGGCGCGGCGTCGAGGAGGGCGACGACGCCACCGTAGACCGCATCGGCAAGAGCGTGGAGCAGAACCAGTACAAGTTCTCGACCCTGATCACCGAAGTGGTGAAGAGCTATCCCTTCCTCAATCGCAAGAAAGCCCATTAGCGGCGCTGACGACAGCGAACCGCCCAAGGAGAATGCCATGGCCAGCCGCTTCCTGATCTCACGGCGCACCGCGCTCAAAGGCCTGGGCATCTCGATGGCACTGCCCTTCCTCGAGCACATGGGCGAAGCTGCCGACCCCAAGGGCGCGGCGCGCGCCCCGGTGCGCATGGCCTTCATCCACTTCGGCATGGGGGTGATCGCCGACCATTGGAAGTTCGGCCAGGGCGCTGCCGCCAAGGCCGGCGATATCCCGGGCTGCTTCCTGCCGATCAAGACCCATCTCAACGAGATGCTGGTGCTCGGTGGGCTCAAGCAGGCCGCCGCCTTCGGCAACGCCGACGGCGCCGGCGACCACGCGCGCGAGGCCGGGACCTTCCTCACCGGCACCCGCCTGCGCAAGACCAGTGGCAAGGACATCTACAACGGCATCTCGGTCGACCAGCTGGCGGCGCAGAAGATCGGCGGCTACACCAACCTGCCGTCGATCGAGCTCTCGATGGAGGGCGGCTCGGGCTCGGGCGACTGCGACTCGGGCTACAGCTGCGCCTATTCGACCAACATTTCGTGGCGCTCACCTACCACGCCGATGGCCAAGGAGACCAACCCGCGCTCGGCCTTCATGCGCCTATTCGCCGACCGCGGGCAGTCGAGCTCGGCCCAGGCCCAGGCCGCACTCGCGGCAGAGAACAAGAGCCTGCTCGACCTGATCAACGATGACGCCAGCAAGCTCAAGGGCAGCCTGGGCGGCAACGACGGGCGCAAGCTCGATGAATACCTCGACTCGGTGCGCGCGCTCGAGGGGCGCATCCAGAAGATCTCCGGCCACGAGGACGAGGCTGCCGGCGGCGCCAAGACCGACCTCAAGCTGCCCAGCGGCATCCCCGGCGACTTCGCCGAGCACGCGCGCCTGATGTTCGACATCATGACGGTGGCGTTTCAGACCGACACCACGCGCATTGCCACCTTCATGCTCACCAACGGCGGCTCGGGGCGGACCTACAAGGAGATCGGCGTCACCAGCGGTCACCACGACCTCTCGCACCACGGCAGCGACCTGGCCAAGATCGAGGGCATCCGCAAGATCAACGTCTACCACATGACCCAGTTCGCCTACTTCCTGGAGAAGCTCAAGGGGGTCAAAGAGGGCAAGGGCACGCTGCTCGACAACAGCATGATCATGTACGGCTCCTGCATCGGCGACGGCGACCGCCACAACCACGACGATCTGCCCATCGTGCTCGCTGGCGGCGGCGGCGGCACCATCAAGAGCGGGCGGGTGGTGCCCTCCTGCCGCGGCAACCTGTGCGATCTGTACCTCGCCATGCTCGCGCGCATGGGGGTCGAGGCGGCCAGCTTCGGCGACAGCACCAAGGCGCTTCCCGACCTGGTCTAGGTCCCGACCGCATCCCGACCGCATCCCGACCGCATCCCGACCGCATAGTCGCGCTACAGTCCGCCTCGCGCTCGTGGTTTGGCATGGCGCGGAAGCATGGCACACTCCCATCATGGGGGTTGGGCATGCGGCGCGTCTCTCTGGCGCTCTCCTTTGTTGCTGCTGCTGCTGCTGCGGTTGCGGTCCTGGCCGGGTGCGGGCAGGGCGATGCCGGGGCGCGTGCGCAGCCGGTGCCACCACAGGCAGGCTCTGCCGTCGCCACGCCGGCAGGGCCAACACCCGCACCCGCCACCCTGCCGACCAATATACCCGCTCCGCCGCATGCCGCGCCCAGCGCGCCGACGGTGGTTGTCGCACCAGCTCCGGGCGCGCATGCACCCGCACTCGCCAATCCGCCGGCCAGCGCGCATGCTCCTCCGATTGCGCCCGCGCCGGCGCCTGCGGAATCCGCAGCTGACAACGACCTGCGCATCTCCCGCGACGTGCGCGCCGGCCTGGACCGCGATGCCCATCTCGCTCGCGATACGCGCAATGTGCAGGTGAGCACCCACGCCGGGGTGGTCACCCTCACCGGCTCGGTGACAAACGATGCCGACAGGCACGCCATCCGCAGCCAGGCCGAGCGGGTCAGCGGGGTGGTGCGCGTCGATGACCAGATCGAAGTGCGCTGAACGCAGCAGGCGGATGGCGCGGATCGGCGTCTCGCGGGCCCTCTCGGGTTGTTGAAGTAGCGAGCATGACCACTTCAGGCAGCGGATTGGTCATAGCGCGCACGCGCAGGTCCGCCCCATCCCTTACACTGGGATCCACCCACAACTAACACGGTGAGGCGGATGTTCGACACCGAGGCGAGTCCAACATTCCGTATCAGTCGCTCACAGCCGAGACAGCCCATACCGTCAGGTCATCGCTGATCCGTCCCTGGCTGTGCACAATGACGTCGCGGACGATGGCATCGATGCCCTCTTGCAAGTTCGATCCGAGCCCGCGCAGCATGCCGGCGTACAACCGATCGTCGCCATAGGATATGCCGTTGGGATCCATTGCCTCGTTGAGGCCATCGCTGTACTGTAATAGTACATCTCCCTGCACCAGATCGATGGCTTCGATCGCGATCATCCGCCGCATGTCCTCCTGCCCCATTAGGCCTATCCCGGGACCGAGCTGTCCGATGCGTCGCAGGAGGATGGGGCCATCCCGGTTGGCGATCAGAGCTGGGTGGTGCCCGGCGCAGGCGCATTCCAGTCGGGATGTTGCGGGATCGAGCAGCGCTGCAAAAAGGGTGATGAACTGGCCAGGCACCAGATCGCCGCGCACATCCTCGGAAAAGCGCACGATGAATTCCTTGAGCTCGAGGATTTCCCGCGCCAGGAGACGCACCGTTTTGAGCGCAGAGCTCACGACCAGCGCTGCGGGCAAGCCATGCCCGGCGACGTCGGCTAGCACCATGAGAATCTTGCCGTCCGCACGTAGTGCGATTTCGTAGAAATCCCCGCTGACACCGGACTGACCGCTATAATGGACAGCGAAGTCCCATCCTGCAAGAACAGGAGGCGGAGACAGGAGCTGGCGCTGATGGAAGACCGCCTGCAGCAGATCTTCATTTACGGGGATCGGCGGAGCTCCTGACAGTTCATGGAATCGTCGCATCAGCTGCGCTGAATCGAGAAACGTTCCCTCACGGGCGGACGGGCACTGGGCGAGATGGGTGGCCATGCCGGTAGCGGTCATGGCTGAGATTTTGCCCAAAGAGGGATGCACTCCGGGCACCAGTGCGCCGCAGCAGGGCGCGATCCAGCCACGGTCGCCTGGCAGCAGCAGGCGCATACGTGGCTCGCGGGGGAGGATGTCAACCAGATCGAGCAGCCACCGGGTCTGCAGGAGCGTCACCTCCGGGAGAATGTGTGCGCTCATCCAGGTACCGCTGGCGGATAGCTGCTGCCTGGCGGTCTCCGTGACGCTGCCGAGCATCGGCGCTGGCTTGGCCGTATACGGGTCAATCCATTGCCGGCCATCACGGCTGACGATCCGGAAGCGGGAATCCCCAGCTATCAGCGCCAGTACCGTTGGGGGTAAATGTGCTAAGCCCTGACTTTCACGCCTTTTATCCCTTCCAGGCGGGCGAGGGTGTCGAGCAAGAGGCATGCGTCATGGTCGCGTCCCCAGGTGGGATGCAACTCACTATCGGGGATGGCCTGCCAGCCCCTATTCGGTATTTACCTGGATCCGCAGTTATGATAAGGTAGCCCCCATGGCCTCTATCCGAACGCAGGGACCTTTCCTGGTGCGCTCGTCCAAGGGCAGCGTTGCCGAGATGACCCTTAAGTCGCTGTGCGAACAGCTGGCTATGAGTTCCGACATTCTCGAGATCACTGACATCTCGACCGGCATCCGCTATGCTGGATCGACCCTCATGGAGTTCACCGAACTCGCACAGAGTTCGACCTTGGCGCTCCACCAGGTGGTGGTCCCAACCGAAGACATCCATATTGATCTTGGTCCACCGGTTACGCCAACATCCGGGGCCATCCAGCCCGTCGACCCACGCACGGTCAAAATCGAATCGGGCCGCCGGCCAGGCCGCAAAAAGATTTCTCAGCAGCTGCACCTGTCCCAGACCGAACACTCGGGAGGACGCCCCCATGACCCACACCCATTCGGTGTCGTGGCAATCGTCATCTCAGCAATCGCCGTACTCGCCCTCCTTTGGTACTTGTTGGGCACTCATAGGGCCCTCGAGCCAGAAGCAGCCAGAGCCGCTCCGGCAACCGCGGAGCACGAACGACGCGATGCCCCGTCCGGGAGAACCCCTCAGGGCGAAGCGACGTTGACTCCGCCAGTTGTGAACAATGCGCAAACAGGGACCGCCCATCATGCTATCGAAGCCCTGAAGAGCGATCATGCCATGCCGATCGTCGAACTGCTGTGCACGGCCAATTCCAAATTTGGTGTGC